>PFAV01000054.1:0-1710 GCA_002773545.1 bacterium (Candidatus Gribaldobacteria) CG10_big_fil_rev_8_21_14_0_10_41_12
CGCCTATTCTGAAGCGATTGCAGTTTCGGCCACTGACCAGAATAATGTAATCGCAAGCTGGTCTAGTCGTGGCCTAGAAATTAATCTTGCCGCACCAGGAGTTTCCATCTATTCAACCTACAAAGGAACCGGCTACGCGACATTTTCCGGAACTTCCATGGCTGCTCCGCATGTTGCCGGCTCCGCTGCTCTTGTCTTGAATACGCCAGTCGGCGGGTATGACATCAATCAAAATGAGAAGTGGGATCCAGATGAAGTGCAGAAAAAACTTCAAGATCGCGCCGTTGACTTGGGTAATACAGGATTTGACAACCTCTATGGTTGGGGGTTGGTAAATGCGTATAGCGCCGTGCAGCCATAACTCAACCGTGCGAGGACATCGTGATGACTTAATGCAGCAAAGCCCGTCATTCGATGGGTTTTGCTATTTTCGACACGCGTACGTATGCTAAACATAAAAAATGTCGCCAAAGAAAAACTTGAAATTGTCAAAGTTCAGGATTTCGGTTCGGAATTTTTGGCCAAATCCTCGCCGCCATAGGCGGCGAAATGCGTCCGAACTACTTTAAGAATAGACCACCATTGTGCTATAATAGAAACAATGAAATTTACTCGGTCTAAAAAATTAATTTTTGTTAATAATAAAGGGGGAGTTGGCAAAACAACGCTGGCTTTTAATTGCGCTGTTTCTTTTGCTAAAAATGGCTATAAAACGGCCTTAATTGACCTTGACCCGCAATGCAATTTAACTCGCTTAGCCATGGGCGAAAATTTTTACGAAAAAAGTTTATTTTCTGACACGGAAAAAACAATTTATGATGTTCTGCGTGGCGTAATTGAGGGCGGGGGAGATGTTAATCTTAATGTGAAATTTTTGCCCGTGAAATCAAGCCCTAATCTTTCTTTGTTGAAGGGCGATATCAAGCTTTCTCTTTATGAAAGTATTTTAATGACCGCTTATGGCTTGGCCGCGGCTGGACAACGGCTGGGCTATTTTCAAACCAGCGCCATTGACCGATTTTTGCGCGAAAAAGGGCTAAGCGAACAAATTGATGTTTTTATGATAGACACTTCGCCCAGCTTGGGTATTTTGAACGAAATGATTTTGTTGGGCACTGATTATTTTGTGGTGCCAATGGTGCCTGACGCTTTTAGCGTTCAGGGCATTGAAAATTTGGGCGTGGTTTATGAGCGCTGGAAAGCGCAGTGGCGCAATACTGCCAAGGCGCTTTCGGGCGAAACAGAAACAAAATTCGTGCTGGCGGGCGACCCGCTTTTTGTTGGCTATATTGTGAACGCTTACAATGTTTATGGCAAACAGCCAATCGCGGACCATCGGACCTGGATGGAAAAAATTCCCGAACGAGTTAGGAAATTTTTGTCGGAGAAACACTGCCGCAACGGCTTGGTTGAACAAAGCTGGAAAATTCCTTTGCAAATAATTCAGGATTATGGCCGCATTCCGGCAAAATGCCAAGAATTAGGCGTGGCTATTTTTGACCTTGACCCAGCCATGGTTGCCGAACACCAACAAGGCACTAAGGATAACATAGAGAAGTCGCGAGAGGAATTCACCAATCTTTCCGCTAATATCTTAAAAATCCTAAGTGAATACTAATTGAGATGGTTGCAAAACTATTCCTGCTGCAATTTTATCTTTTCGGCTGCGTCATCGTCAGACTTCGCAAAATGCTTTTCGCCGTAGCTGGG
>PFAV01000054.1:1747-16177 GCA_002773545.1 bacterium (Candidatus Gribaldobacteria) CG10_big_fil_rev_8_21_14_0_10_41_12
CTCTTATGGCTAACGGTTGGCAGACGCAAGACATTGAAGGATGTTTTAATGTCGCCAACCTTTCCGCTCCGATAGAGCAGGATTTAAACCTTTCAACCAAAGCGCCAATAAAAATATGGAAAATTATTATAGCTTCTTTGGTTGCTTTGGCAATTATCGGGGGTGGAGTTTATTTTGCCACTCAAAAACTTTTCAATTCAAAAGAGGTGCCTAAACTACCCAATGAACAGGCACAGCAATTACCAGAAGAAACAGTATCGTCTACACCAACACAGGAACTCCCTGTGGCGGTTACCACTCTGGATTGCAAGCAGGACTTTGATTGTTTCATTCAAGCTTCACAAAATTGTAAGTTAGTAAAAGTTAATTATACCGCAACCATTGATCTTTTCGGAGTTAAACAGACAACTGAGTCGTTTTTTGAAATTAAAGGGAATGAGGCAGGCAAATGTAATTTTTATCTACGAACAGAAAAAATAGATTTAGCGTTCCCCGCCAGCGTACCGCCGGAAGTGATCAGCCAGCAAAAAGATATGTATAAAAAACTGGAAGGTAGAGCAGGAAGCTGCGAATTCATTACAAGCGACTTAACCGCAATGTTAACAAGGTGGAAACAAGGCAACTTTTCAGCCGGAGACTTACCAGCGAAATGCCAAGGAACATATTTTAAGCAACCCTCTCTAGGAGAAAAACAAGAGGTTAATTATGCAGATTGCGGATCTTCTGATCTTTGTTTTTCTGACTATGTCAAAACATGCGCGCCAGCAAAAGTAATAATTAGCAACCAAGGGTTAACTTACATAGAAACGATTGAAGGATATGAAGGAAGCGACTGCATATTAACCTTGGTTTACACAAAATTTCCTGTACCGGGTTTTGTTGGGGAAAAAATGACTTGTAAAGTTCCTAAATCAAATCTGGCAAACTTTAAGGACTATTTGCAAGGAGAAAAAACAATGAAGCAATCTTGCGAAGGTCCTTTAATTGATTTAATAATTCAAATGGGAGCAGAATAAAATAAATTCTGACTTTTTTCGACAAACGCTACCATAATCAAAAATCCCCGGCGCTTTATGTGTAGGGGATTTTGGTTTATTTAAAAAAATATAACCAGAGATTCTTCGCCTGCTGGCTCAGAATGACGGAAAGCCAAATTACAAGCCCAGGCCGTTGCCGGTGATGGTTTTTATAAACGAGGGAATGACGAACAATAGAGCGATTAGGGGTAATATAATGAAAGCGGCGCTAGCAATTAAGGTAATTAAAAAATATTTGCGGGTTTTTTCCACCGACTTATAAATGGCGTCAATTTTTGCCTTCTGCTCGGCTAATTTTTGTAAAATTTCATCCATAAAATCGTGTTGACACCAAGCGTCAACGGCTTACTCTTTACAGCAGTCAATGGCTTTTTTGACTAAGTCGCCGAGCTTGCCCCAAACAGTTTTTTTCTCTTTGTCGTGAACATTAAGCGCTCCATCATCTATTTTTTTGACATCGTCCACACTAATCAATTTTTTGGCTACGCCCCAAAACAAAGAATACAGCTGAAATGATTTAGCGAATAAATCCTCGGCTTCGGCTTTTTTACTCTGGCCCAAGGCCTTAGTGCCCACCTCCATCAAACGCATTGAGGCGGCCAGCAAGTGTTTTGAGATGCACCAAACCTCGCCTTCATATTCTTTAATAATCTTTCCCAGCAGTTCTTTGCGCATTTCCCGCGCCTCTTTAAGCAGGTCAAAATACTCTGGCTTGCCTGTTTTCTCGGCGGTAAAGAAAAAATGCTCTTCAATAGAAACAAGATTCATGATGGCTATGGACAAGTCCTCGTCCGAAGACAAGTCCAGCATATTTTGCTTGCTCTCTTGCGCTTTTTTAATAAATTGATCAATTTTTTCTTGTTCTAACATAGTTTTTGGCCGGGGTCTGACCCCAGCCATTATTTTACTTGCACTTGCTTAAAAAATATAAAATAACGCTGGCGATTGCTAAAAAACCAATAGGTATAGCTACTTTCTGATAAGGAAAGTAAACCTTGCCTTGATTTTTTTTCTTTAAGTAGTTATTAAATTTAACTGCCAAAGCAAAAACAATCGTGCCCGCCATAATGCCGAATAAAAGCTTGTCAATGCCCCAAATCTTATTATAAGGATGGCCGATAATACCAGCGAAATACAAGGGGAAAATCACAACTCCATACCAAACTAAAGTAATCAGTAAACCGATTTTCGTCTTCTTAATGGCCGGCTTTTTCTTAATCAGCCAATACCAAAACCACAACAACGACGAAAACAAAAGCCCGCCTAACCAAACGCCGGTAATTAAGTCATCAATGCCTAGCCAGCGGCAAAGCCCCACGCCCGCAATCGCCCCCATAGCGCACACCGGGCAAACAGCTTGAGCTTGACTTGCCGCCAACAAACCAATGGCTGGAAAAATAATTAATAAAAATTTTTTCATTTTAAAGATATTTTAATACTTTTTTGATAAATAGGCAAATTCTGCTAAAATTACTACAATGAGCAACCAATCTTTGGGTCAAAAAGGCGAGGATATAGCCGTTGAATATCTGCAAAAAAACGGCTACGCAATTTTAAGCCGCAACTTCCGCTATAAATCATTCGGCGAGCTGGATATTATGGCCAGCAAAAAAGGTAAAATTGTTTTTGCTGAAATTAAGACCATCAGGGCTCGGCCTAACTTCCAGCCCGAAGACCAAATCACTGCCAAAAAACAAAACCAGTTGCGCAAAATGACGCAAATTTATCTTTCAGCCAAAAAGCTGCCAGCAGATACGCCCCAACAAATTGATATCATCGCCATTGAGCTTGACAAAAACGACGATGTTGTCGCCCTGCGCCACCACCAAAACGCCATTGAGGATTGTTAGAATTCGCGTCTTTATGCTAAAATAAAAATATGATTACTAAACATAAAATCATCATTGGCGATGCCAGAAAAATGGCTGAAATCCCCGACGAATCAACACACCTCGTCATAACTTCTCCGCCCTATTGGCAATTGAAAGATTATGGTAACGACAACCAGATAGGCTTTGACGATACTTACGAAAATTATATTAATAACCTCAATCTTGTCTGGCAAGAATGTTTTAGAGTGCTTCACAGGGGCTGTCGGCTCTGTATTAACATTGGAGATCAATTTGCTCGGGCAATTTATTACGGTAGATACAAAATTATACCCATTCGTACTGAAATCACAAAATTTTGTGAAAAAATCGGCTTAGACTATATGGGCGCCGTAATTTGGCAAAAGGTTACTACCTGCAACACCACAGGAGGCGCCTCAATAATGGGCTCTTATCCTTATCCCAGAAATGGCATTCTTAAGCTGAACTATGAATTTATTTTAATTTTCAAAAAACTTGGCGGCGCCCCCAAGCCAAGCAAAGAAATAAAAGAAAAATCGCGGCTCACCGCGAAAGAATGGAACGAATATTTTGTCGGACACTGGAATTTTCCGGGAGAAAGACAAGACAAACATTTAGCTATGTTTCCTCAAGAGTTACCCAAACGGTTAATAAAAATGTTTAGTTTTGTCGGCGACACGGTCTTGGACCCATTTCTTGGCTCTGGCACAACCTCTCTGGTTGCTGGAGGTTTAGATAGAAATTCCATTGGTTATGAAATAAACAAAAAATTCCTGCCGCTAATCAAAGAAAAATTAGCAATTAACAACAGAATTTTTAATTCGGACAATAGTTTTGAAATTTTTGAACAACCAATCCAAATAGCTAATTTCCAAAACGAAATTCAAAGATTGCCTTATATTTTTGAAGACCCCCTGAAACTCAACAAAAAAATTGACCCTCGTCAATTCAATTTTAAGTCAAAAATAACTGCTATTTTCAATCAATTTCCCCAAGAAATTTTATGAAAATCAAAATTGCTAACAAAGAAATTCGGCAATCATTGAACATTGAAACGCCGGACTTTCCAAAATATGTAACCCAACTTTTAAACTTAGCCAATCAAAACGCGCAAGGAACGCGGCCAAAAACCGTTGGCCAAATGTCCGAACTAATCCAACTATTTCCCGGCAAAACAATCGCAGAGTGGCAAAAGTGGTATATTGAAAAACACCCAGAAGCCATCAAAAACGCCGCCTTTAGATTAGCTACTATCCAAGAAGAAGCAAAAGATATTGACGGCTATATCAATGACGCGGCTGTTTCAATCAAACCGGACTCCTATAAAACAAAAATGGCTTTATCGGAAAAAATAGACACCGAAGTTATTTTCTATACAAAAGCAAAAAATGGCATTGAGCTTGAATTTGACTGATTACCGCCAAAATTTGACAATTGGTTTTTGTTTTGCTATGTTAGAAATAAGCTCGGTTCGGATGAACGCGAGCCGTTTTTATAAATAATCCGTTAGTGAAAACGAGCCATAGGCGAAGTTTGAACTTACGGAGGATTTACCCCAGTGAAGTAATTTTAAGTTTTTTACTAAAAACTTAAAATTAAAATTTGAGTACAAATTTTACTTCACGGGGTATAAGAACTCGTAAATTCACTCTCCGCCTGAGGCGGATCATTCATTAACGATTTCTAATATGGACTTAAAATCATTATCTTTCGCGGTGGCTGAAGTAGCCAATGAACGGGGCATTTCCCAACAAAAAATCTTTGAAGTGATTGAGGAAGCCATCGCCTCAGCCTACAAAAAAGAATACGGCCGCAAAAAACAAAAAATTATCGCCAAGCTTGATGTTAAAAACGGCGACTTGAAATTTTGGCAAGTGAGACAGGTCGTTTCCCCGGAAATGCTTTTATCTGACGAAGATATGGAGGCGCTGAAAGAAAAACGAGCCAAAAGCGATGAAATCATAGAAGAAAACGGCAAGGTTCGCTTTAACAGCGAACGGCATATTTTAATTGATGAAGCCAAAATTCTTGAACCAACCATCAAGGCGGGCGAGGAAATAATGCTACCCTTGGAAAGCAAGGAGAACTTTGGCCGCATTGCCGCTCAAACAGCCAAACAAGTTATTCTGCAAAAAATCAAAGAAGTGGAAAAAGAAGAGGCCTTCAAAGAATTCAAAGACAAAGAAGGCGAGGTGGTTTCGGGCATTGTCCAGAGAATTGAACCGGGCGCGGTTTTTCTGGACATTGGCCGCACCTCGGCTGTTTTGCCCAGAAAAGAACAAATTTACAACGAGCAATATCGGCCTGGCCAACGGATTAAGCTTTTTATTTTGGAAGCCGAGCAAACATCTAAAGGCCCGCAAGTGTTGGTTTCCAGAATTTACCCCAAGCTTGTTTCCAAGCTTTTTGAATTGGAAGTGCCAGAAATCGGCGCCAAACAATTGGAAATTAAATCAATTGCCCGAGAGCCGGGGCTGCGGTCTAAAGTAGCGGTGGCGGCTTTAGAAGATGGCATTGACCCCATTGGCGCTTTAGTAGGCCAGCGAGGCACCAGAATTTTAGCGGTGATTAATGAGCTGGCTGGCGAAAAAATTGATGTAATTGAATGGAATGAAAAACCAGAAAAGTTTATCGCCAACGCGCTCTCACCCGCTAAAGTGTTAGAAATTCGCGCCATGCCTAAAAACAAGGCCATAGCCATTATCCAAGACGACCAACTCTCGTTAGCCATTGGCAAAGAAGGCCAAAATGTCCGGCTGGCGGCCAAATTGACCGGCTGGAAAATTGATATCAAAAGCGTAAGCCAAGTGGAGCAAGAAATGAAAGAAGGCAAAATGCCCGAAGCAGAAACAGACGAAGAAATAATTGAAGCAGGCAATTTGTCAGTCGGAGAAGAAACAGCTGAAATTGCAAAACCTAAAAAACCAAGAAAAAAAGTTGCGGCTAAAAAGACAGCAACTGACGAAGAAGCAACCACAGAATAACTTTAACAAAGCCTCCCCGGATAGGAGGCTTTGTTTTACTTTATGCTCGCTAAAATATTTTCTGGAGCGTTAAGGGGCATTCAGGCGCAAATCATTGAAGTAGAGGTGTCGGCCAACCAAGGCCTGCGTAGTTTTAGCGTAGTGGGCTTGGCCGATACAGCCATTAAAGAGGCCAAAGAAAGAATTGGCTCGGCCATTAAAAACATTGGCTTGAAATCGCCCTTGCAAGAAACCCGCAAAGTGGTGGTCAACTTAGCTCCCGCCAGCTTAAAAAAAGAAGGCAGTCATTACGACTTGCCCATTGCTTTGGGCTATCTTTTAGCCTCCGAGCAAACTAACTTTAACCCCAACGATAAAATTATTTTAGGAGAATTAGCTCTCAACGGCGACTTGCGGCCAATCAAGGGCGCTTTGTCTTTTGCTTTATTGGCCAGTCAAAAGGGCTTTAAGCAAATTATCCTGCCACAAGAAAATGTTAAAGAAGCCAGCTTGGTTCGCTTATCAGCCAGCCAAAACAATCTTGAAATAATCGGCCTGAATAATCTTAAACAAGCCATTTTTTTCTTAGAAGGCCAGCTAACCATCAACCAGAGTAAATTTGTTTTGGCTGATTTTATCGGAAAATCAGCCAGCAATGGCATTAATTTGGACTGGGTTAAAGGCCAAAGCCATAGCAAAAGGGGTTTGGAAATAGCGGTGGCAGGAGGACATAATCTATTCTTGCAAGGCCCGCCCGGCACTGGCAAAACACTTTTGGCTAAAGCGGCTGTTTCTATTATGCCCGATTTGGCGAGCGAAGAATTATTAGAATTGGCGCAAATATACAGCGCCAGCGGTTTTAATATAAGTGAGCCCTGGTTTGGTCAGCGGCCATTTAGAGCGCCCCATCACAGCGCCTCGGAGCCGACAATTATCGGCGGGGGCAGTCCGGTTAAAGCGGGAGAGATAACCTTGGCTCATCGGGGCATTTTATTTTTAGACGAATTCCCGGAATTTCACCGCGATGTTTTAGAATCATTGCGCCAGCCCTTAGAACAAGGCGAAATTACTATTCAAAGAGCCAAAACCAACTTAAATTTGCCGGCCCGCTTTTTCCTAATTGCTTCGGCCAACCCCTGCCCTTGCGGCTACTACAACGAACCCAACAAAAATTGCACCTGCGCCCCCAGCCAAGTGGCCGCCTATCGGCGAAAAATGTCCGGGCCGTTAATGGACAGAATGGATATTTTTTGCTGGGTGTCTTCGCTGAAATACGAACATTTAGTTGGCGAACCCGATATTGACAAAGAAACCATGGCTGTGAAACAAAATGTCGCCTTAGCCCGTAATAGACAAAAAGAACGACTGCGGGGCGAGGGGCTTTTCATTAACGCTGAAATGACCCCGCCTTTAATTAAAAAACATTGCCCCATAGACAATGTTAGCCAAGAAATGCTGCGCAAAAGCGTTGATTCGGGCGATTTGTCGGGCCGAGGTTATCACCGAGTGCTCAAAGTGGCGCGCACCATCGCTGATTTAGCCGGTAGAGAAAACATTGAATTGAAAGACATCACCGAGGCCTTGAGCTATCGCCAACGCTAACGGCCCAGCTTGGCGCCCACAGCGTATTTAGCAAAAGGATTGGCGGCAAAGCGCACATCAAAATGCAAATGGCAACCCGCTTCCCCGGCCGGAATAGTGAGACCGGTGTGTCCCACATAGCCAATAATTTGGCCTTGGTCAACTGATTTTCCCGCTGTTACCACAAAAGATGACAAATGGCCGTAATAAGTAACCGCGCCATTGTTGTGCAAAATCCGCACGAAATTGCCGCCAGTGGCGGTAAAGCCAACCCGCTGAACTTCGCCGGCCGCGGCCGCGAAAACTGGATCGCCGCAACGATTGTTGTTAAAATCAACCGCGTTAAACCAATGCAGACCCTGACTGACCATGCAAGGCGCGGGCAAAGGCGCGATAAAATAGGACTTAGGTAAAGGCACGCTGTTATACTTGGGAACCGTCTTGGGCTTAACCCCGCCCGGAATTACCAAAAAATCGCCCGCCTTAATATTGCCATAATCTCCTAATTGGTTAAAATCAATAATGTCTTGAACGCTGGCCTGATAAAGTTTAGCCAGCGATTTGACGGTTTCGTTTTTTTGCGCGATGTGCATAGCGCCTGAAATCGGCAAAATGACTAATTCTTGACCTTCTTTAAGAACTGATTTACTGGTTAAATTATTAGCCCAAAGCAAGGTGTTCAAAGAAATATCAAACTTTTGCGCTATAGCAGCGGTGGTGTCGTTTTTTTGCACAGGATAAAGCTCAATTTCTTGACGCGATTGACTAACGCCATAATCGCCCTCTGCCAAAACAGCTAAAACACGGCCTTTGACCAAAGACGGCGGGGCTGATGGTTGCAAGGTAGTGCCATTAATCAAGCAAAGAGTGGCCTCGGGGCTGGGATGACAACTCGTAGAAAGTAAAAACTGGCCGTTGTCTATCACATCTCTGGCTAATGAAGTATGGCTGGCGTTATTTTGCCACAAAAAAACCGCTGTTAGACCGAACAGCAGGCCAGCCAAAATAAGACACAAAAACAGAGATTTGGGCAATCTCTGGAAAAAACCGAACGAAAATTGTCGCTGTCTACTCACGCATTTATTTTGGCTCAAAATCGCTCAAAAATCAAGATATTTACCCACATCTTATGCACAAGACGATATCAAGAGACAAAATAAAGAATTTGTCAAATGAGCGCCCCGCGCCTGCCGGGCCTATTAAAGCCCTGGGGCAAAATTTTTTGCGTTACGAAAAAATCGTCTGGCAAGTTATTGGGGTTGCCAACCTAAAACCAAGCGATACAGTCATAGAAGTAGGGCCGGGCAAAGGAGCCTTGACTTTTAAGCTGGCTCAAAAAGCAGGTAAAGTTATGGCCGTAGAAAAAGACCAACGGCTGGCTGGATTGCTCCAAGAAAAATTATCAGCCAATGATATAAAAAATGTGGAAATTGTTAATGAAGACATTCTTAATTTTCAATTTTCGCCCCAGTGTTATTCTGAGCCAGCAGGCGAAGAATCCCGGGATTCTTCGGCCATTAGGCCTCAGAATGACAGGAGCAATTCAAACTACAAAGTGGTGGCGAATTTGCCTTACAATATCGCCACGGCCGTAATTATGAAATTTTTAGAAACTAAAAACCCGCCTAAACTAATGGTAGTTATAGTACAAAAAGAAATCGGCCAGAAAATTGCGGCCAAGCCGCCTAAAATGTCTAAGCTGTCGGTTTTCAGCCAGCTTTACAGTGAGGTAAAAATTGTTGACTATATTTCGCGAAAATGTTTTTACCCGCAACCCAAGGTTGATGGGGCTATTTTATTAATTCAACCCAAAAAAATAATAATCAAGCCAAAAGCTCTGGCTATTTTTACGCGAATTGCGCGGGCCGGCTTTGTTTGGCCTAGAAAACAGCTAGCCAACAATCTGGCCAAGGGTCTGGACATTGATAAAAATAAAATAAATCAGTGGTTCGGCCAAAACCAAATTTTGCCCACTCGCCGGCCAGAAACTTTGACTGTGGAGGAGTGGATAAAATTGACCGAAAGTTTTCCACAGGTTATAATGTAGGAATGTCATCCTGAGCGAAGCGAAGGATCCCGAAAAAAGATTCTTCGCCTGCTGGCTCAGAATGACGCATTGGTAATTTTCTAAAATGTTAACTCGTAAAATTCATTGGCGAGCATTTCTACTTTTAGGATTAACCCTTGGGGTGGTTTTTCTGTTGGCTCCTTTATCATCGCAAGCCGCTTGGTATGACTATCTCACGCCCACTGGCCTGGCCTCGGGTTTTGTGGGGCTGATTCTTAAAATAATTTTGGGCATCACTGGCTTGCTGGTGAGATTTGCCAACTGGTTTGTTACTTGGACGCTGGGCAACCCCTACAACATTTCCTATACTCGGCCCGGCTTGCGAGCGCCCGACAATTTTGTGATTGAAATCGGCTGGACGCTTTTGCGCGACTTAGTTAATATGGCCTTTATCTTGGGCTTGGCCTACATCGGCTTTTCCACTGCTTTGGATTTTGGCAATAAGTTTAAAACCAAAAAAACATTTCTCAATTTACTGCTCATCGCCTTGTTAATCAATTTCACCCCAGCCATTTGCGGAGCGGTGGTGGATGTAGGCAATATCTTGGGCAGCTTTTTTATACAAGGCGCTGATTTTTCAACCTTATCAGCCATTTTTGAACGCCAACAAGGATTTCTCGCGCGCGATTGGTCTAATATTATCACCGACGGCACCTTGATGTTTAACACTTTGATGCTCATCGGTTTTGGCATAGTTGCCGCTTTGGTGCTGTCTATTTATGGCATTCTATTTTTGGCGCGAGGCCCGATTATTTGGCTGTTGGTGATTCTCTCGCCGGCAGCTTTTTTCTGCTATATTTTTGAAAAAACCAAAAAACAATTTGACCAATGGTGGGAGCTGTTTTTGCAATGGGCGCTGATCTTGCCGGTACTGCTGGGATTTTTCCTTTATCTCTCAATGCAGATCTTGGCGCGCACCAACGAAATTATGTCGGTGAGCGGAGGGGAGGTGAGCGGATTTCTTAACCAAATCTTGCCCTATACCATACCAGTGGGCTTTTTGGTAGCCGGACTTTTCTTAACCACCAGCAAGCTAATGGGCGGAGGGGCCAAAGCCATTCTGGGCGTAGCCAAAGGCGCGGCCTTGGGGGTGGCCGGCGGAGTAGGAGCGAACGCGCTTTTTGCCGGCAAGAAAGGCGTGTCCAGCGCGAGAAACGCTTGGCGAAAAAGTGAAAGGTTTGGCGACGCTAAAAAGCCAGGTGAAAAGGGCTACGAAGAATGGCAACAAAAGCATAAAGTGATAGCTAAGGCAAACGAAATAGGCCGCTTTGCTTTTGGCGGAGAAACAGCCACCGAAAAAGCCAACTGGGGCACGGGCACCAAAATTGCCCGCAAAGCTTTGCGATATCCATTGGCTTTTGCTACTCTTGGCGCTGCTTATTGGGCCAACCCGGCGCGAAAAAGAATCAACGCCAAAATAGGCGGGGCTCTTGATGAAGAACGAGACAAGAAATCCGATAAGAGAGTAGAAGAATTGAAGGGCAAATCAGTATCGTTCCTTAACGCGACCTTAGAAAACGCTATGCCCGGCATTGTCAGCCGCCAAGAACGATTGAATGTGGCTGAAGCCATGATGAAAAACCCGGCGCCGTTAAGCGCTTTCACCGCGCTCACGCCAACTATGAGAAAACAACTTATCGAAGATGCCCTTAACGACAATGATCCCGAAAGAATAAACCACTTCAAGGCGCTTGACCCAATGATCACCGCCGAGATTGTTAAAAGAAAGAACCTTTCAAAAACCTGGCTCAAAAAAGCCGGCCTTGACCTCGACCCCGAAAAGGGGGAGATGGAAAAATATGGTAAATATGGAATTGACCCGTTAGCCGCCAAAATCATAGCCGAAGCCAGAAAAAGCCAAATGGAAAGCTATAGTATGGAAACCCTTAAAATCGCCGCCGACTCTAACTTAATCAATGACTTTTGGAATGGCACAATAGTTGGCAGGGCGGGCGAACTATTAGGCGCCAAGGCCGTGCAAGCGATACAAGATAATCTGAAAACCCAAGAGTATTATATGGAAATAATGCCAAACGGCCGCCCACGCAATGCGCAATTAGGTAATTACATCGTCAGCCAGACTGGTCGGGCTTTGGGGCTTGGCTTTAAGGATGAGGAGGGGAAAATAGATTTCAAAGCAGAACGAACAAAATTAAAAAACGAATAACAACAAATAACCAACGACTGGCAAAAATTGTTTGACGAACAACAACAAGCGACCGCTAAACAACAAGAATTGCGAACAAATATAACCAACATAGACAACACTATTAACAATTATAATATGATAGGAGGAGCCAAGATTAACGAAGGCGAGCTAAATAAGCAAAAGCAATCATTTGACGATGAGTTAACCGCTATTAGCGCCAATAGCCAGCAAATCGCCGTCAAATTAGCTGAATTTGAAAAGAAAAAAACAGAAAAAGCCCAAGAGCTGGCCGACTTAGAAGCCAAAGAGAAAGGGGCAAAAAACAAAAAAACATAAACTCATCTAGAAAATTTAAAAAGGTAGACACGGTGTCTACCTTTCTTTATTGTTACTAGTAGTAAATATGACACCACAGGCTACCTAGATCATCAATAGTAGCATATTTATTGCCAAACTCATTGGTAATAACTACCTCGCTTGGGTTAGTTAATGCGACACAACAGAATTTCCCGCTATCTTTATGAATACTCATTGAAAGAAAGCGTTTGTTATTTTTCTTCTGCCATTTTCTCAACCGCTTGTAAAGTTTACGCATAGATGAACTCTCAAAATAAAGCAAATTACGCTTGTTTCTGTTAGACATAACATCTTCTCCTTTTTTCACTTTTGAAAAATAAATTGTTAAAAAACTTATAGATCCTTCGCTCCGCTCAGGATGACGGCTAGTGCCGTCAGATTTCTCAACCCTTTCTTCTAAATATTATTATCGCCCCAACAGCTAGGCTGATTAGAGCGATAATTAAAAGGCCTGGCACTGTTATCTTGTCTGCAATCCATACAATGGCTTTTACAACGGCCCACACAATAACAAATAGCGTCTTGATAGGCCACCATACTATTTTTAGAAGGGCCAGCATGAAGCCCCAATGACCAGTAGCATTACCTCCTATCCCCACAATCAACGCTATGAAAAATAACAAAAAGATGATTATACCAGCAACAATAGCAATAACACACCCAACTCCCCCGCCACCTCCAGAGGAAGAGTGTTCGCTACCACTACTCTCATTCCGTCTATTTTCGGGTTTGCCAGGTTCATTGTTCAATCTAATATACTCCCCATCTTTATTAAAGTGTCCCATGACAACTCCTTTCAATTTCAAAAAATAAATTGTTAAAACTTGTGTCATTCTGAGGCCTACTGACCAAAGAATCCCACAAGCGCTAAAAGCCCTAAACTATCCACACTATGACACAAAATCAAAAGAAACGCAAGCCCGCGGCCTAAACAAAAATCCGCCTGCGACAAACTCAAGACGGACAAAAACGCTACAATATAACAAAACCCTACTTAAGCGCTGGCTAAAAATCACCATCCAAGTGCAGATCAATCGCCTTTTTAATGTTTCGCGCGGCCTCGTCTAATGTTTTGCCCTGCGAAACCACGGGCAAATCCAAGCACTCTGCCACAAAATATTTATCCCCTTTTGAAATTTTAACTTGAAGAATTCTTTTCATATAGTTAGAGATGGTTGCAAAACTATTCCTGCTGCAATTTTATCTTTTCGGCTGCGTCATCGTCAGACTTCGCAAAATGCTTTTCGCCGTAGCTGGGCTACGGCCTCAAAACATTTTGCTCGTCTTCCTCGCCTCGCTCGAAAATCTAAAATTTCGCTACGAAATAGTTTTGCAACCATCTCTTACCCTTATTCTAATATCATCTTAATATCCACCGCTTGATTTGTCAAATTAAATAGCTACGCCGAAAATTTGCAAACAAACAGCGAAATGTTAAAATGATTTAATGACAGAGGAAAATGCCCTGCGAACAATCAAAAAGATTATTCTGGAATTTGTGGATCAAAAAACCCATCAATTGTTTCTTTTTGGCTCAAGGGCAAACGGCCAAGCCAGAAAATTCAGCGATTTTGATATTGGCATAAAAGGAAAAAAGCCGCTCTCCTTAAAAACCGTCGCTTTAATAAAAGAAGCGCTGGAGGATTCTGACTTGCCGTTTGAGGTTGATGTGGTTGATATGGCGGGAGCCGCTGAAAAATTCAAAAAATTGGCGTTAACTAAAATCAAAAAATTATAGACCTGTTGCATAATAACTCCTCAAATACCTCGATTTCTGTTAAAATAGAGGCATATGATGAGATACAATAACTTAAAACAAAGACCAAAACATTTTCTTGCCTTTACTGGCTTGACCGTCGCGGAGTTTGACAAGCTGGTTCAGGATAATCGCCAGGACTGGCAAGATCAAAGAATCCAACGACTGCTGAAAAATCTACCAAACAGAAAACGGAAAATCGGAGGCGGCAGAAAGTTTGCCCTTACAACCATGGAAGACCAATTGCTTTTAACCTTAATCCTGGCCAAGAGCTATTGTTCTTGCTTGCTTTTGGAATATCTCTTCAATATTGACGCCAGCACGGTCTGCCGAACTGTTCACACCTTAATGTCTCTAATCAAGAAAGATGGTAAATACATTATCGATCTTGGTCCCAGACCAAGCAAGAAAATCACCACGATAGAAGAGCTAAGAAAAGTTATGCCTGACATTGACGAAATACTGGCTGACTGCACCGAGCAGAGAATACCCAGACCAGAAAAGAAAGCTAAAAGAAACAAACATCACTCTGGAAAAAAGAAGGCCTTCACCATTAAAACTCAGATGGTCACCACTAAACAAGGGCTAATTGTTAATCTTGGCAAACCCGTTCCCGGTCGGCCGCATGATTACAAGATATTCAAAATGTCCAACCTGCCCAAGATTATC
>PFAV01000054.1:16255-16397 GCA_002773545.1 bacterium (Candidatus Gribaldobacteria) CG10_big_fil_rev_8_21_14_0_10_41_12
ACCGCAACTCATTGCAAAACTACGAAACAGTTTTCGGGTTTGTGGCTAACATTGTCAATTTTCGCATGCTCTGCAGATTAAGCTCGGCATAGCAAGCGAGAACTGACAATCAAAGGTTAAATCTGCTTGAATTTTAATTATT
>PFAV01000050.1 GCA_002773545.1 bacterium (Candidatus Gribaldobacteria) CG10_big_fil_rev_8_21_14_0_10_41_12
GCTTTTCGCCGTAGCTGGGCTACGGCCTCAAAACATTTTGCTCGTCTTCCTCGCCTCGCTTGAAAATCTAAAATTTCGCTACGAAATAGTTTTGCAACCATCTCATTCTGAAATAATGCAATGATTCCATATCAAACAAAATTCAATAAGTTGGCAGGCACGAGTTTGAAAGAAGTGAAAAAGAATGCCTTGATTTTCTATAAGCGAGAAATTGAAAAATCAAGCGGAAAGCAACCTTGAGTTGGCGAAAAATTCAAGAAATAGGCCAGCCTCCAAAGAAAATCCGAATAAAAGGGGAGAGATTTTACATCGTTTTGCCGGGTTAACTCGCGACAAAGAAGTGTTTTTTGTCCAGATAAAAGAGGATAAGAAAGGTAAAAAGAAATATTTTATGTCGTGTTTCCCGCCTGAATAAAAAAATTCCCCGCCGATGTGAGGTGTATAAACCTCTGGCCGAGAATCTTATTGTAAGTATAGCAAACTATTGTAATCTGTCAATAAAAGCTGTTAATAACTTAAAAAACATGGTATCAATTTTATGAAAAAGAACAACAAACAAATTACGATTTTTGAGGGCAAAAAAATCCGGCGGGTTTGGGATAAAGCAATATGACTATTAAAGAAAATAATTTTGTTTATATTGATGGCGCTAATTTGTATAAAGGAAACCAGTCGCTGGGTTGGAAGCTTGATTACGCGCGATTTAGGATTTGGCTTTCTGAAAAATACAACATTAAGAGAGCTTACATATTTTTAGGCATGGTGGCGCGATATAAAGATTTATACACAAAACTGCAAGAAGCCGGCTTTACTTTAGTTTTTAAAGAAACAGTTTGCGATGATACGGGCAAGGTAAAGGGTAATTGTGACGCGGCTCTGGTGCTAAAAGCTGTTGTTGATTTTTACGAAAAAAAGTTTGATGAGGCAGTTGTTGTTTCAAGCGACGGCGATTACGCGGAGCTTGTAGACTTTTTGAAAAGCAAGGGAGCTTTGATGGTTGTCATTTCCCCAAGCAATAAATGCTCTTATTTACTAAGAAAGCAAAACATTCCGCTTTTATACCTTGATACTCAACGGGAAAAAATGGAGTTTAGGTCTGGAAAAGAAAAAGCCCCCGATGCGGACGAAACCGCATAAGGGTCTTTTTCATGGTGAATTACTTAAAGTATAGCAAATGTTAAAACTCTGTCAAGTTGCTTTATGGCCATAAGTTAATATTATGATAAAAAACCAGCAGGCGGGGTGTAAAATTAAAGAGCTTCCTTTGTCGGAGCGGCCGAGGGAGAGGTTGATAGAAAAGGGGGCTAAGAATTTGAAAGACAGCGAGCTTTTGGCTATTTTGCTGGGCTCGGGGGTTAAGGGGAAAAATGTGATGGTTTTGGCTGAAGAAATTTTAAGAGATTATCCTAAAAAGAAACTGCTTAACTTGGATTTCAAAAAGCTCTCGGCTATTAAAGGCATTGGAGACGCCAAGGCCTGCGCGATTTTGGCCAGCCAAGAATTGGTGAAAAGAGCGCTGGCTATTAAAGAAGAAACCTTGCCCTCAATTAAGAATATCAATGACATTATCGCTCAAGCGGTTTATTTGCGGGAGAAACAGCGGGAACATTTCTTGGTTTTATATTTGAACGGCCGGGGCGAGATGATTTACAAAAAGCCAATGTTTGCGGGCACCTTGAACGCCAGTTTGGTTCACCCGCGGGAAATTTTCGCCATGGCCTTAAAACAAAATGCCGCTTCGGTGGTTTTTGTTCATAATCATCCTTCGGGCAATTCCGAGCCCTCCGAGAGCGATTTATTAATAAACAAGCGGTTGGTGGAAGCGGGTAAGATTATGGGCATCGCGGTGGTTGACCATATTATTTTAACCAAGACCAACTTTGTCAGTTTTAAGCAAAAAAAATTAATGTAATAAAATTTATGCGTTCGTGTTATTCTGAGGCCTAATGGCCGAAGAATCCCGAGATTCTTCGCCTGCTGGCTCAGAATGACAGAATGTAATTTATGAAACATATGTTTGAAGAAATAGAAATAATAAAATCTTTAATTTTAAGAGAGGGCAACGGGGGAATTGGGATTTTTGAAGACGAGGACAATGATTTTTACAAGCCGGTTTTTCTTTTTAGTAAAACCGCCGAGCAAAAAGAGATTGAGGAAATCAAGGCCAGGTTTTTGATTGAGCTGATGGAAAAATATGGCTATCAATCAGAGGAAATTACTTTTGACGCCGGTTTTGGTATGGGTATGTTTGATTTTGCCGGGTTGATTGTTTGGCAAAAGAACGCCCCCTATATTATGGCTGATTTTTTAGGCAAAGACGCCGCCAAGGAGCAAACGCGAAAAGTTAAGAAAAGATTAATTGACAAAGCCAAAACATTTGGCGTTGAATTTATTGTTTTGGTGAAGGGCGGTAAACACAGAGCTTTTACAGTTAATGGCGAAACGGTTCAGCCCGCGGTAATTCCTCGGGGGCAGACCTCTCTTATATTGAAAAAACATTTATAAAGAAGTGATTAGAGGTCTGCCCTCCGAGGTCTGCCCTTTGTTTTTGTTTTTTGTTTTATGTGGTAAAATTAAAAAATAGTTAATCAAGGTATGGCTAAAAAGAAACGAAAAAATAATACTGGCAACGGCAAGAACGGCCAAAGGAATAACGAGAGGAATAATAATGGCCAAAAAAATGAACAGGTTTTGACTGCTCGGGTGAGGCGTTGGATTGGCGCTATTGTGATGATGGTTTTGGCGGTGGTGATGGCTTTAGCTTTTTTTCATAAGTCGGGAGCGGGTGGTAGTTTTATTGTAAAGAATTTTAGGTTTTTAATCGGGCAAACAGTTTTTGTGTTGCCCTTTTTGCTTTTATTGGCTAGTTTTTTGATTATTAAGCCCAAAAAGCGGGTGGTGGCTCCTTTAATTTTGGCTTTGATTTTTTTAATGATAGGCATTGCCGGTCTTTTAACTTTGCAGAATTCTGATGACCGCAATGGCGGCTGGTTGGGGGCGGCGGCAAGCTGGCCTTTATTAAAATATTTTAGCGTGATGGTGGGTTTTGTGGTATTTGCGGCTTTAATGGTGATTGGCGTTTTGATTGTTTGGGAGCTATTGCCCAAGAAAGATAAAGAAGAAAAACTTAAAGAGATAAAAGAAAAAGAAGTTAAAGAGGAAAAGCAAAAAGGGGCTGAAGCGTTATTAGCGGCAGAGGAAAAGGAAGAGTTAGCCAAGCCAAAATTAGAAATTAAAACTATTGATTTGCCCAAAAAGAAAAAAGAACCAGCCAGAGAATTATTGGCCAAGCCAACACCCGAGCAAGCCGCGGCCGCCGCGGCGGCTGCGGATAGCGACTACAAACGGCCGCCACTTAATTTATTTGATACTGAAGAAGAAAAGCCAGCTAGCGGGGACACCAATTACAGTGGAGCGATGATACAAAAAACACTGGCTAATTTTGGCATTCCCGTGGAAATGTCAGAGGTGAACATCGGGCCAACTGTTACTCAATACACCTTAAAGCCAGCTGAAGGCGTGAAATTGGCCAAAATCACTGCTTTAAGCAATGACTTGGCCTTATCTTTGGCGGCTCACCCTATTAGAATTGAAGCGCCCATTCCCGGACGGTCATTAGTGGGCATAGAAGTGCCTAATAAAATTAAAGCCAAAGTGAAATTGGGCACCTTAATAGCCAACGCGGAATTTCAAAGAAATACCGCGCCTTTGTATATGGGGCTGGGCTTGGATGTGATGGGCGCGCCGATGTTTGGCAATTTGGGCGGTATGCCGCATTTATTGGTGGCTGGCGCCACCGGCTCGGGTAAGACCATTTGTTTGAATTCTTTGATTATGAGCTTAATTTATCGCAATTCGCCCAAGGTGATGCGTTTGATTTTGATTGACCCCAAGCGGGTGGAATTTCATGTCTACGGCAACCTGCCTCATCTTTTAACGCCGGTTATTTTGAACGCCCGCAAGGCGGTTAACGCTTTGAATTGGCTGGTGGGCGAAATGGAGCGGCGGTTTGAAGTGTTGAGGGCGTTTGGCGCTCGCGACATTGGCACTTATAATAGCGACTTGGCTAAAAAGCCCAAAAAACAAGAAGAGGGCTTTGAGCAGTTGCCTTATATTGTTTTAGTGATTGATGAGCTGGCCGACTTAATGATGACCAAGGGCAAAGAAGTGGAGGCGGCTATTGTGCGTTTGTCGCAATTGGCGCGAGCTGTTGGCATACATTTGGTTGTGGCCACCCAACGACCCTCGGTAGAGGTTATCACTGGTTTGATTAAGGCCAACATCACCAGCCGTATCGCTTTTCAAGTGGCCAGCCAAATTGATTCCCGCACTATCTTGGATTGCGCTGGAGCAGAAAAGTTATTAGGCAAGGGCGATATGCTATTTCTTTCAGCAGAGTTTTCTCGGCCCAAACGAATTCAAGGTAGTTTTATAAGTTCAATGGAAATTAAAAAAGTTGTCAGCTATATTGCTAAAGAAAATACGCCCGAAGCGCCCCTGCAAGAATTTAGCGAGACCGAAGAAGGCGAGAGCAACGAGTTGTCGTTTGGAGCTGAAAATGGCAGAAGTTTGCAAGAAGAAATCACTAATTTTACAGCGCCCGATGATTTATACGACGAGGCCAAGCAAGTGGTCCTGCGGTATAAAAAGGCCTCGGCCTCTCTGTTGCAGAGGAGGTTGCAGATTGGCTACGCTAGAGCGGCTCGGCTTTTGGATTTATTAGAAACCAATGGCATTATCGGCCCGGGCGAGGGCGCTAAGCCAAGAGACATTTTAGTAGAGAGCGAAGATGACAAAGTCAGGAAAGAATTTCAAGACCCGAGTAATTTGGAGTTTGATTAAAGAGTGTTGCATTATGTGAGCGATCGCTTACATCTTGCAACAGTAAAAATTTATAAAAATATGGCCAAACAAAAAAAAGAAAGCAAAAAAATAACTAATTTAGAAGAGGCCTTGGCGGAGATTAAGCAAAGGTTTGGCGAGGGGGCGATTATGCAGT
>PFAV01000044.1:0-925 GCA_002773545.1 bacterium (Candidatus Gribaldobacteria) CG10_big_fil_rev_8_21_14_0_10_41_12
TTGCCGCGTGGCTTAAGTAATTAAGCCAAATGAAAACTCGGCTATATGCTGGAAAACCCGAGAATCCCACACTACCCTGAATTTATTGAAGGGTGAAAATGCGTTGGGTGCGGCCGCCGTCGCTAAAGCTATGGCGAGCCAACGGACAATCAGCAGGAAAGACTATCAAATATAATTTGATAGAATCCTCAGAGACTACACGCCGAGCCCCTAATTCCGTTTTATCGGAACGGGTGAAGATATAGTCCAAACTTTCTGGCGACAGAAAGATAAGTCAGATGAACTCTGACCGTGTTAAAGTAGGAAATCTGCTTTAGTAAAATTCGGCTATATGCTGGAAAATCTGGAGTATCCAGCGCTACTATGTTATAATTAAGGGAATAATAACCCTTAACATTTATGACAAGTGAAAAAGCGTCTGGCGCAGACAATCAGCAGGAAAGATTCAATTTTGCTAATTGGTTAGTTGGTTTTACCGACGGAGAGGGTTGTTTTACGATAAGTTTTTTTACGCATCCAAAATCTCGTTTAAGATTAAAGTGGCAAGTTTTCCCAGAGTTCGTTATTACTCAAGAGGAAAAAAGCCATAAAGCTTTAAAAGAGATGCAGGAATTTTTTGGGTGTGGCAAAATTTATCTAAATAAAAGAAGGGATAATCATCATCAGCATCTCTTGAAATTTGTTGTGAGAGATAGAGATGATTTATTAACGAAAATTATTCCCTTCTTCGAAAACTATCCTTTGCGTTCGGCTAAAATAAACGATTTTCGTATATTCGCCAAGATATTACACATAATGCAAAAAGGCGGACATCTCCAAGAGAGCGGCCTTGCTAAAATACGCATTCTTGTGCAAAAGATGAATACAAGAAAATATAGATAATCAATGCAAAAATTAAGAATCCTCAGAGGCCATACGCCGAACC
>PFAV01000044.1:1034-3456 GCA_002773545.1 bacterium (Candidatus Gribaldobacteria) CG10_big_fil_rev_8_21_14_0_10_41_12
CAGAGATTAACAGATTGAGCGTAATCCCTTGCCGGGTAAGTTCCGGCCCGCATGAAAGGTATAACGATCAGGGGACTGTCTCAACGAGAAGCCCGGTGAAAATGCAATTCCCGTGAAGATGCGGGATACCTGCAGCTAGACGGAAAGACCCCGGGAGCTTTACTATATCCAGATATTGAATACTGATATTAGATGCGTAGCGTAGGTGGTAGGATATGAGGTTCTACTTTTGGGTAGGGCTGATCCAACAATGAAACACCACCCTTTTAATGTTTTTGTTCTAACCTTCGCCCTGCGCGGAGAAACAGTGTTTGGTTGGTAGTTTAAGTGGGGCGCTTTTCTCCTAAAAAGTAACGGAGAAGTTTAAAGGTTGGCTAGCTCCGGATGGAAATCGGAGCGATAGGGTAAAGCCAAAAGCCAGCTTTACTGCGAGACAGACAAGTCGAGCAGTTACGAAAGTAGAACTTAGTGAACCGACCCTAATTTATAGGATTAGGGAAGATAATCGGCTAAAAGTTACCCCGGGGATAAACCCTGAAAAAAGGGTTTGTTGTCCAACTCCGTCGCAAGGCGGAGATTCAAAAGAATTGTCCCATTTTCTTTTGAAAAGTACGGCTTATAACGGTGAACCAAGAGTTGGTCTTCCTAAAAAATAGGTTTTGACTCTTTGGAATACCGTGGGAAGTCAAGAAGGCATAAAAACAATGATAAATTTAACCGCAAAACAAAAATTTATTTTGTATGGCGCTATTTTGGGCGATGGTTTTTTACAAAAAACAGGCTCCAAAAACGCGCGATTAAGATTAGAACAAGGCGCCAAACAGAAAGAATATCTTTTTTGGAAAGTAGGTATGCTTTCTCTGCTTTTTCAGGGAAAACCCAGAAAAGTGGAAAGAATACATCCTATCACTAAAAATCAATATTCTTATTGGCGGCATCAATCCCAGGCAAATCCTTTTCTGGGAAAATTAAGAAATGTTTTTTATCCGCAAGGTAAGAAAATCATACCGCAAAATATTGAAAAATACTTAAACCCAGCCTCGTTAGCAGTTTGGTATATGGATGATGGGTACTATTATTTAAGAGATAAGTGCGGATATCTTTACCTTGGCAATGTTTCGCAAACAGAAGCGGAAACATTGCAGAACGCGTTAAAGAACAAATTTCAGCTTTGCGTTCATTGGTTGAAAAAAAAGAAAGGGTATGCGATTTATTTTCCGCCAACAGAAATGCGAAAGTTAAAGTTGTTGTTAAAAGGTTTGTATTTAGAGCAATTTAATTATAAATTTCCTTCTTGACCCCGTAACGACTGAGGCATTTTAATGCCAAGATATCGGCTGTAAAACCGGTATCAAACGCCGTCCCCGCCCAAAGCTAACGCATTGTGGCGGGTGAAGATATAGTCTATGTAATATTTACATGAACAGGCTAGTAGAGCCCGAGAGTTCATATCGACGGCTCTGTTCGGCACCTTAGCTATTTAAGCTTTCGGGGTGCCATGACAGTAATGTCATTAAAAAATAGCGGCTTATAACGGTGGACTTCATCTACTTCAAAATAAATAGCCTAAATGATATAATCAAAGTATATGAACAATACCGTGGGAAGCTTAACTCAACTTCAAAAGTCCATAATTCAAGGCAGTGCTTTGGGCGATGGATATATCAGACAAATGCCTGGACGCAAAGACGCTTTTTTGGAAATCAACCATTCAATCAAAGCTAAAGAGTATGTTGATTGGAAGTTTTCTAATTTAAAAAATCTTTGTTTATCATCGCCAAAAGAGAGGATAATTGATGAGAGAAGAATCGCTTATAGATTTTTCACTTGTCAACACTCAGAAATAACGGAAATCTACGAAAAATTTTATGAAAATAAAAAAAAGAGGTTTCCAAAAAATTTTGAGCTTGATCCAATATCTTTGGCAGTCTGGTTTATGGACGATGGAAGCAGAACAAAAAAGGGCGATTTTTATCTTAACTCGCAACAATTCAGCATGAACGATCAGAAAAAAATGCTGCATGCTCTAAGAGTGATTGGAATAAGAGCGAGATTAAATAAAGATAAAAAATATCATAGGATAAGGATATATAAGGAGAGTATTCCTAAGCTTATAGATATAATAAAACCCTGGATTGTTCCTTCTATGAAATACAAAATTGTTGAGTTATAGCCCCGTAGAGACTTATTCCGACTATGTTGGAATAGAGCTTTCCAAATGCGGAAGGCTAAAACGCCGACTCCGCCTTAGGCGGATGAAGATATAGTCCTAAAATTATTCATAAAATCTTTCATTGAATAATCAATGCGATGTCGGCTCATCACATCCTGGAGGCGGAGAAGCTTCCAAGGGTTGGGCTGTTCGCCCATTAAAGTGGTACGTGAGCTGGGTTCAGTACGTCGCGAGACAGTACGGACCCTA
>PFAV01000044.1:3478-17794 GCA_002773545.1 bacterium (Candidatus Gribaldobacteria) CG10_big_fil_rev_8_21_14_0_10_41_12
ATGACAACCTGACTAATAACGGTGAAACCTTCATCATTTATTTGGTTGCGGTGATTATAGAGAATTGCAGGTTCTTATTCTCTGTGATACAATTTAATTGAGGACCGAATTAAATAAAAAGGCAATACCGTGGGAAGACAAATAAAAATTCAAACAACAGATTGGGCTTATATTGCTGGATTTCTTGACGGCGATGGCAGTGTTATAATCCAACTAAAAAAAGAAAAGACACGAAGAGGGGTTGGAGGTTAATGCTTACCATTTGTTTCTATCAAGATACAAGGCATGAAAAGCCGCTTTTCTGGATTAAGAAAAAATTAGGAATTGGGTATATCTCTCACAGAAAAGATGGGATAACCGAATTTCGAATAAATGGTTTTGAGCAATTAGAATCAATAATGAAAGGATTATATCCTTATGTAAAATTTAAAAAGAAGCAAGTTTCTTGCGTCTTAAAAATTTTACAAATTATTGGCTCTAAAGAAAGTTTGTTTGCTTTGAAAAAGCAAGACAAAAAAAGAATAGCTAAAGCCGTCTTACAAGCAAGACAAGAAAATTATCAATCTGGCTCTAAAGGGATTGAAAAATTAAAACTTGATTTGGAAATGTTAATTAATTCTTGAATTTTAATTGTCCCCGTAACGACTTTAATGGTTAAAACCCATTAGGATGGCAGTTTTTAAACCTGTCATAATATGTCAGCCCCTAATCCGCCTAAGGCGGACGGGTGAAGATATAGTCTGAGCTCATAGAAATATGGGAATAATCGACGAGAGGACCTTCCGGAGCCAACCTCTGGTGTGCCAATTGTTCTGCCAAGAGCATTGTTGGGTAGCCACATTGGTAAGGGATAAGCACTGAAAGCATCTAAGTGCGAAGCCCACCACGAGATTAGGATTCTTAAACCCCCCGGAGACTACGGGGTTGATAGGCTCTAGGTGTAAGAGCAGCAATGCTTTAAGCCGAGGAGTACTAATAGGTTTATCAATTGGGTTTCTAAACGGTTAGCAATTATTGAGGAATATTATGAGATGGTTGCAAAACTATTCCTGCTACAATTTTATCTTTTCGGCTGCGTCATCGTCAGACTTCGCAAAATGCTTTTCGCCGTAGCTGGGCTACGGCCTCAAAACATTTTGCTCGTCTTCCTCGCCTCGCTCGAAAATCTAAAATTTCGCTACGAAATAGTTTTGCAACCATCTCGATTTAACTATTTTTATGTGTTTGTCCATTGATAAGGCGATTATACTGAAGGTGCTCCACCTGTTCCCATTCCGAACACAGAAGTGAAATCCTTTGAGGCCGATGGTAGTGGTTTTACCGCGAGAGTAGGTCGTCGCCTTATCAATGGACGAAACTCAAATATGTCGAAATATCGATATATCGAAAGCAAAAGCTTCCGCCTTAGGCGGAAGCTTTTGCTTTTCAAATTTTATTAGTTATAATGCAATCATGAAAAAGACATACAAAATTTTAATTTTATTGATTTTTATTTTAGGGCTAACCATTGCCATTAATAAATTTAGCGCTGATGATTTTATAAAAAATACTTTCTATAAGATATTCACGCCGTTTCAAAAATCAACCTGGCAAGCTGGCGGCTGGTTCTCGGACAAATTAATAGCTCCCTTAACAGTTGGGAAAATTCAGACCGAAAATCAAAATTTAGTCAAAGAAAATTTATCCTTAAAAGAACAAATTATTATTCTCAAATCCCAAGCTGAAGAAAACGCCATACTGAAAGCCGCTTTGGGAATAAGCGCGGAGAGAAAAGAAAATATGGTCTTGGCTGATGCGCTGAACAAAGATTTTCTGGGAAACTATTTGCTGGTTAACAAGGGCAGTAAAGACAAAATAACCAAGGGCTTAGCGGTTATCACGCCAGACGGAGCTTTGGTGGGAAAGGTTGAGAAAGTTTATAACGACTTCTCGCAAATCATTTTAATTACTTCTGCCTCCAGCTCTTTTTCAGCTGAAATTGAAAACGAAAAAACCGGCGTTTTGGCGGTGATTAAGGGCAATGGCGATGGCAAAGTTTTTTTTGAATTGGTCCCGCAAGAACAAGTTTTAAGTAAAGGCGATTTAGTCAAAACCATTGCTTTGGGTAATATTTTTCCCAAAGATATTTTAGTGGGCGAGGTGCTGAATTTTGAAAAAGAACCGTCAAGCTCTTTCCAAAAAGGCGATATTCTGCCTTATTTTTTACGGAATAATTTCAAGCAGTTATTAATAATTGTTGATGAAAAATAATCACCTCAATATGCTTATTGCAAAATATCTAATTTGGCCGCTTGTTTTATTGGCCTTATTTTTTGTTGAATTAAGCTTTCTGCCCCAGCTTCTCCCTTGGGGCATAACCATTGATTTTGTTTTTTTATTGGTTTTTTTAAGTTGTTTTTTTCGCGAAAAAAATGACTATTTTAGTTATTTTTTAGCAACGATAGCGGGGGGATTTTTAGATATCTACTCCGGGCAATTGTTTTTTGGTTTTTGGATATTATTTTTTGTTTTACTGGCTTGGCTAATCAAAAAAATGAGTTTTTTAATGCAAGGTCTCAATGTTTTTTCTTTTTTGATAAATTTTTTAGTGGCTTATTTATTTTATAAATTTTTTTCCTGGTGGCTGGTTTGGCCAAACTTTTCTTGGCTAAACTTTATGATCACTTTTGCTCTTACGGGAGCTATAGGAGTTATTTCTTTTTTCATTTATGCCTCTTTACATAAAAAGAAAAGTTAAAGAAGTTGGAATAGAGGACATCTTTTTAGACAAACTTGCTCAAAAAAGAGAGCAAGAGCATTTTGTTTCCAGCAAAAAATTGGAAGTGCCGCTTGATAAAAATGGGTTTTTTTCTTTATTGGTTTTTGGATTTTTAATTTTCGGATTTTTAGCTGGCTTTACATTTTATCTGCAAGCGCAAGGCAAAGAAAAATACAATTCGCTCTCCCAGCAAAACAAATTTACAAATTTCAATTTATCGGCTGAAAGAGGCATTATCTACGACAGGAACCTTTTGCCTTTAGTAAAAAACGAGTCAACCTTTGAGCTTTGGGTAAAAAAATCCGAGCTACCCAAGGAAAATTATAACCAAGCGATCATAGCCATCTCTTCTATTATTCAAAAACCAGCCGAGTTTATTAGAAATCTCATAGATAGCGCCATACAAGATGATTTCTTGATAGCGGGCGATTTGAACCACGAACAATTAGTGCTTTTAACTGCTGAACAAGCCGAGTTTCCCGGGTTTATCATCAAAAAAAATATCTTACGACAATACCAAGGGCCTTTAAGTATGGGCCATATTTTGGGTTATTTAGGAAAAATCAGCCAGGGGGAGGTGGCGGTTTTGCAAAGCAACAATTATGAATTTGCCGACTATATTGGCAAAGAAGGCCTGGAAAAATATTACGAGAATATCCTCAAAGAAAAAAAGGGTATTGTTAAATTTGCCAGAACCGCCCAAGGCAAAATAATCTCGCAGGAAGTTGTACAATATCCCGCCTCGGGGCAGAGTTTGGTTTTATCCATTGACGCGAAATTGCAAAAGAAAAGCGAACAAGCGCTAACTTTGGCCTTGGCTGAAAATGGCCTTAAAAAAGGAGTGGTGGTTATTTTAGACCCAAGAAACGGAGAAATGCTAACTTCGGTTTCTTGGCCTTCATTTGATAATAATTTATTTGCTAACGGCATATCTATTGAAGATTTTCAACGGCTCAACGATGATAAAAATAATCCCCAGTTAAACAGAGTAATTGCCGGGCTTTATCCCAGCGGCTCGGCCATCAAGCCAGTCATGGCCACAGCCGCTTTAGAAGAGGGGATTGTTAATGAAAAAACAATTCTCTATTGCCCCCCAAAACTTTGCGCGCCTCATCAGTATGACCAAGGCGCTGATTGTTACCCCGACAATGCCTATCATGGCTATACTGATGTCAAAAGAGCCATTGCGGAATCAGTCAATCCTTTTTTCTATATGATTGGCGGGGGATACACCGCCCCCAAGCCGTCTAATGAATACTACGACCCCAAATTGCCCAAAAAATTTGAGGGCTTGGGCATAATGAAAATAGCCCAGTATCTTAATTTATTTGGTTTTGGCCAAACCGCCAACATTGATTTACCCGGCGAAGCCTCGGGCAGGGTGCCCGCGCCCGAATGGAAAGAGGCCTATTTCAAAACGCCGGCCACCCAAAAATGGTATTTGGGCGATACCTATAATCTTTCTATTGGCCAAGGGTATTTTTTAACTACTCCTTTGCAATTAGCCCAGGCCATCATGGCTATAGCCAATAACGGCCAGCTTTATCAACCCAAAATAGCCAAAGAAATTTTATTAAGCAACAATCAAAAACAAGCAATCCCGCCGATTTTAATCAGAGAAAATTTTGTGGCCAGCTCCACCTTAAAAATTGTCCGAACCGGTATGCGCCAAACAGTCACTTCGCCGGCTGGCTCGGCTCACTCATTAAATGTTTTGCCCATAGCCGTATCAGCCAAAACCGGCACAGCGCAAATTTATCCCAACAAAAAAATTTACTTAAACTGGATCGCTGTTTACGCTCCCTCGGATAACCCGGAAATGGTCATGGTTGTTTTGATTGAAGAAGTAGTCGGACTCAAATCAACCGCTCAAAGAGTGGCGCGAGAAATTTTGGACTGGCAATTTTACACCCGTAACCTCAAAGAAAAAACACCCCCTGTTTTAGAAGCGCCAGCTCCATTAGAGGTCTCATCTCTAACTGGCTCAACCACACCCGAAACAATCTCCACAACCACTACTGCCACCACCACCGAAAGCGCTCCTTTCTCAACAACAACCATTAGTCATTAAAAATTTGGACGGGGTCTGACCCCGTCCAAATTTAATTAAATTAATTTATGATTTTACTTGATAAAAGCTTTTATACTATTAAAAAAGAAAAACAAAAAGGCAGAGGAATATTCGCTAAAAAAGAAATTCCCAATGGGACAATAGTGGCTGATTATTTGGGTCGCTTGATTAAAGTAGAAGAAGAGGAAGATTACGAAAAACGCTTTGGCCATTATGTAATGTTTTATAATGACAGAGCCTCCATTGTGCCGCAAGATATTAAAGCGGTTGGCGCTCATTTAATCAATCACTCTTGTATGCCCAATTGCGGTGTTTTACTTCTGCAAAAACATATAATTTATGTATCGTTGAGAAAAATTTTCCCAGGCGAAGAATTAACTATTGATTATGAAATAGAGCAATTACCCAAAGGAAATTTTCAATATCCTTGTTTTTGTAAAAACTTGTTTTGTCGGGGCACTATGAATGTTTCCCAAGAAAAAGAAGAAAAATGGTATCGCTTTAGCCATAAAGGAAGCAAGGTAAATTTTAATAGTTTAGAGGTGGTTTTTGGCCAGGCATTGGAACCCCTTAAAAAATATCCTAAATTTATGAAAGATTCTTTTGGCTATCCAGTTTTTGCTTCATTAATTAAAGAGCCGATTATAGTTTCCGACAGCCGGCTACCGTCAATAAAAGTTTTGCGCGAAAAAATAAAAAATACCGGCCGATGCCTGTATTTCCCTAAAATTGATTATTGTTTATTCGGTATCGCTGACAATACGCTCATTTCAGCGCCGATGAGCTATCTTAAAAAATTCATATAAATATGGATATTTTAGTCCTCTGCGACCAAGCAAAAAAAACTGCCAGAAACTGGGCAAAAAATCAACTTCCAACCATAAAAAACAAGGTAAAACCGCTAAAAAACTTTCCCGATGAGATTATTTTAGACGGCTTGGTTAATAATTGGTTTGAATTGTTTGATGAAAAAATTAAAAATCGCCAAGAAAAGTTTTATTTAGCTCAAACCGCCAGCGCCATAAAAAAAGTTGAGGTTAGTGTTTATAGAAAAGCCCTCAAAAAAGTTGGCAAAAAGCAGCTCAACTGCTGGGGCATTGACGAAAAACAAAGAAACCTGCTTTTAGGCGATACCGCGACACCCGGCCTTTTGGAGGTGGCGGGCCGGGCTGATAGCCTTTTTTTGCGATTTTTGCAAGCCAGCTATTTTTCGCCGCAGTTGCTTGATAACCAGCCAGCCAAACAAAAAAGTTTCGCCGTTATTAACAAGCTGTTTCCAAAAGAGTCTGGGGATATCTCTTTGGGTTTGATAAATATAAGCCAGCAAAATTGCTGGTTTAGTGAAGAACAAAGCAGCTTATTATTCCAGCGCTACTTAAAAATTTTGAGCAGTTTTTTTAGCGATCTTAACTATAAAAAGATAGTAAAAAAACAAAAAGCAATTGAAAAAATTTATAGCCAATGCTTGCGAAGCGGCTTTCCTATTGTTTTAACGCCCCCGCTAGAAACCAGCCAGTTTGAGCCATACCTTGACCCAGAATTGCGAATTAGTTTTAGAGATAAAAAAACTAAAAATCAAGAAAAAACATTTCAAACATTGAAAAAAAATCTATCGGGGATTATCAAAAATAAGCAAATAGAGCAAAGAGATATTTTTCTTGTTAATCCGATTGTTTCTTTTGGAGTGAATTTAGTTTTTTGCGGCACTGCCCAAGAAAAGCCGGAAATAGTGATTTTTTTAAGAGAACAAAAAGAATCCTACGACAAAGCCCTGCCAACAATAGTCAATAAATTTATGGCTGCCGCCATCAATGAAACTACCGTAGAAAAAATGTCTTTATTCCTGACTATTTTCCACGAAATATTCCATCTCACTGGCGAAAATTCTCCCTGCTTGAAAAATTTAATAAAAAAAACTTCTGGAAAATTAGGCCTAAGAGACGCCCTTGAAACCGAAGCGGAAATTTTATATCGCCCCTGGCTCTTGAAAATGTCTGAAAGCAAAAAACTATTCGGTCATAAAGAACAATGGGCTTATGCCATGACTGCTTCTTCCCTGCAGGCGCTCAAAGATTTGCCCGAGAACAACAGCTATTTTAAGGCCGCCTGCTATACTCTAAACGAATTATTCGCTCAAAAAATCGTTTACCTAAAAAATAAACAATTTTACATCAAAAAAGAAAATAACTATCAGGATTTCAGCTACGCCCAAAACCAGTTAGTTAAAAATTATCTGCTGGCCTTGAAAAAAAATAATTTTCCTTCCGTAAGCTATCTGTTAGCCAACCTAAAACCCAATAAACAGTTGTGCTCGGCTATTTCTTTTTTGAAAGCAAGCTAAGCTTTTTAGCGCCGATCGTTATGAGCCCGTTGGCAACCTCGGCCCCGCCTTGCGAGGGATCATCGTCAAAATCAAGGCGGCCGCTGTCTAAATCAACATAGTCAATGGGCAGGGCCAAAGCCAGAGCGGCTCCGGTGGTAATAGAAATATTTGATTCATACATACAGCCAATCATAACAATTTTGTTAAAAATTTTCGCTAAATGAAAAATCCGTAAAAAATTGAAAGGCCCGCCACACTTCATTAACTTTATATTAACTCCGTTGGCGTAGTCTTTGGTGATAATTTTAACGGCATCTTTTATATCTACAACCGCTTCGTCGGCTATTATGGGAATAGGCGATTTCTTTGACAAAACTTTTAACTGCTCTAGCGATTGAGCGGCAATCGGCTGCTCCAAAAAAATAATCCCCAAGTTTTTTATTTTAACGATAAATTTTTCAGCTTGGGCAAAAGAATAGCCCTGATTAACATCAACAGCTAATTTAACCGCTTTCGGCAAACTCTTTTCCAAAACAACCACTTTGGCCAAATCAGTTTCCAAATCAAGACCGCATTTTAATTTTAAGATTTTGAAACCTCGGTCAACCGCTTGCTGGGCCTGAATAAGAGTTTGTTCAATACTTTCAATGCCCAAAGTAAAACAAATCGGGCAAGCTGTTCTGTATCCGCCAAAAAGGCTACCTAACTCAAGGCCTTTGGCGCTAACAAACAAATTCAAAAGCGCTTCTTCAATGGCCGACTGCAAACAAGGAAAACCAGCGAATTCTTGCTGGATTTTTTTATGATAAAGATACCATAAATTAAGAGGGATGCTAAAAAAATCTTTATTTAGCTTTTTATCAAGCAAAATTAAACATTTTTTAATTGTTTCTCCGGTAACCTCTTCGTCGGGAGCAGCGCTGCCTAAGCCAAGAAAACCGTTCGGCCCAGTAATTTTAATAATAATTACCTTTGCGCAAGAAACTGTTTCATAGGCGATAGTGAAGGGCTCTTTGAAATGCAAGTTAGCTGTAAAAAATTCAACTTTTTTTATCATAAACTACTAATTGGTTAGGGTAGTATTTTTTTGAAGCAATCAATTTCTTCTTGAAATATCTTGATCATGCGACCGCGATAGGGGAGTGGCAAATTATCCGCCAGCTTCAGAGAAGTGAAAAAGTTATTATAATAACTCCACTTTTTACCGACTCTTGGTAAAACGATTTTTTGAAAAGCCTTCAAATAACGGAATTTCAGCCCTCTTCTCAAAGCAATCATAAAAGCGAATTCTAAATCAGGATCGGGCAAAAAAACCTTCCAAGGATCCGCAAAGCATTCTTCAAAAAATCGTGAACTTTCCAGCAAGTTTTCTTTAAATCCCAGCTTGGCTGGGTCGAAACCGCAGGCCACCGCGTTAAGAAACATTTGATTGCATTTATGGCATTTATGGCACCATTGAGAGCCCCCTATCAACGGCTTTTCAGCCATACAAGAAAACATATAGGGAGCAATTTTCGGATAACGATGTATGAGAAAGAAAAAAATCAACAATTCTTCCAATGGCTCCAGCGAATTTTTAACCGCGCACTGCTGATTAGTTAAAACTCCTATTAAAGCATTTTTTGCCAACGACATTTCGGCGGTTTGGTCAGTGGAATAAAAAATTTTCCAGCCAGCCTTAAAACTAATATCATTGTTGAGGTATTCGCTACCCGTAAGAATATATTGCGCTTGGTGGCGATAAACAAATGGTAAAACCAGCAACGACAGCAAGGTTGTCTGGCTACCCCAGCCAAGCTCTGTTTTTTCTTTCAAGTTAAAAACCCGGCCGTATCTGAAAAGACCGGGCTGGTGTTTGATAAAATAAGTCTGAACATTAAATTCTTTTGCCAGTAGCTTAAGCTTGTTTAACTTATATTTTTCTTCGTATGGCTGAACCGGCTCTTGGCAATAAACCAAAATTGGCTCTATGCCCAGTTCCAAACACAAGGCAAAAGTAGTTAAGCTTTCTTTACCAAAAGAAAAAGGAAGAACAGCTTTAACTTTTGAACGATTCCATTGCTCTATATCCCCTGGCTTGGGTGATTTTTCTTGATCGGGCAAATAATTAAATTCCAGATTATAAAATCGCTTCAGATACGATAAATGCGGAACACTATCACTTCGTTCGCAATCCAACATATCAAAAAGCTGATTCTTAAATAAAAACGGCTCACCAAGCGGATAGCCAAAATTATAATTGGCTCCTTTTTTGTCAAGCATTATTGGCAAAAAATTGGTTTCTGCAAAAGTTATGTTATCCGAAAATAATTCTTTAAGCGGCTTTGGCAACTCCTGCCAGACCTTGCCCGGATAAACAATGGAAAATTTTTGATTTTCCACAACAACATCAATGCCTCGCGATGTTATTTTTCTGGCGATGTTAAGTTTTTGAATGTTTTCCATACCTTAAAATTATTATCATAAGTTTTGTAGTCGGAAGTTATTTCTTCTCCTTTTTTTATTATTCTCGTAGCGATAAAGCTGCTCCCTTCGGTAATGCGGCAGTTAGGTTTGTTAGAGTGATTAAGAAAAAAAGAAATATCCATACTATTAAGGCCATTTTGCGGCGCGAGAATATAATCTTTCTCGTCGGTAGGAAAAAAATCGTCAATCATCTTTTTGATGCCCAGATCAAGATTATCCAATTCTTTGTTGGTAAATTTGAACCACCTTTGTCTATCAGCCCCACAAAAAATACTCGCGCCTTCGGGAATATCGCGAATAGCAAACACACCCACGCCTTCAATTTTAGATGGTCGCAAGCGACAATAAGTTTTTCTCAACCTACCAATGATTTTTTTCTTATTTTGGTTCATTGGCATTATCTTGTGATTGGCTTAATTGTAAACGATAATCCAGCGGTTTATTTTGATAGCGCCTTACGGCCATTCTAATAACCTCTTCCAAAAAATCACCATAATTTATTTGAGTGAGTTTGGCTGTTTCTGCAAGGCAGTCCTGAATATTGATAGGCGGGTTGGCATTAAGTTCAAGCACATAAGGGTTGTCGTCCTGATCTACCCTAATACCAACCAAGCCGTAATCATAACAATTCAAAATATTGTAAGTATCCAAAGCAATTTCAGTAATTAATGTTTCTAACTTTTTGCTGATATTTTTAGCCGGTCTTTGAACGACTATGCCAAAATCGGCAAGCGAAACATCGAAATTTTTCATATTATAAGTAAAAATATGCCGCAAGTCCGAGGGCATATCTTTGAAAATATAACGCGACAACGGCAAAACTCTTAAGTCAATGTCTTTATTTCCTAATACCGCCACATCATATTCGTCCCCCTCAATATATTCTTCAATTAAAGCAGGGCTGCCCATCTCTTCAATGATTTTTTTTAATTGTTTAAAACGCTCTTCCTGATTGTTAACCACTGATTCGTTGGTAATACCAAAAGACCGGTCGGTGTTGGCTGGCTTGACAATTTGAGGATATCTTAGGGTATTGTCAATTTCTTCATTAATCTCATGAATATAGTCCCATTTTGAAGTTGGAATGCCATGATAACTTAAAAGCTTTTTTACCTGAATTTTGTCCATAGACAAACCCAATGCTAACGAAGAAGAGCCAGTGTAGGGAATTTGCAAAATATCAAAAATAGACGGGGCATAAGACGCCAAGATGTTAGAATTATGAATTTTCTCGCCAACATTAAAAATCAAATCAACCTCGCTTGCCCTCATTTTTAAAAATGCTTTTTCTATATTGTTCAAGTCAAACACTGTAGTTCTATAGCCCCTTTCGCGCAATGCTTTTTCTATATTTTTTTCAATTGGCAGATGGCCATTATGAACATCTTTATTGACATTAGCGGCAATGCCTATATAAAGCTTTCTTTGGTCTTCTTTGGTGATGCGACGAATTTTTTCTATTTTGGCCGCCTGCAGGAGTAAATCAACATTAAGCAAGGCCTCAGAAAAACTGTTTTTTCGCGATGTTTTACCGATAGAAGAATTAGCGGTGAATTTTGCTATCTCAAAATTGATAAAAGCCGAGGCCTTTTGCAAATTATCTTGAGCGTCAAGCAAGCTATAACCAGAAACAGTTATCCAGCCCAAATTATCATAGCCCTCGGGCGGGACTAAAATAGGATCGCCGATTTTTTTATAAAAATGCATTTCTTCCACAAAGGATAGTCGCTTAACTTCGTCTTTAATATTAAGCTTCACTAAAACACCTGAATTATCCGAGCGAAAATCTTGACCAATAATATACTTGATTGGTTCAGCCGGCTTTTGAATTTTCAAATGTTCGCCAAGAGCGATTTTAACGGCATTTTCTATTAAATCAATGCCCCAGGAACCTTTAATATAAGAATAAACATAGTCGCCCCCCATTCTCAAGTTAATTTCAATGGGCACAGGGCCAGCCGGTGTTGATTTTGCCTCAAAATGGATAATACCGTTCTGAATGCCTAATTTTTCTAAAGTTTCTTCAGCCATTTCTAATAAATCAGATTGACTTTTGGCGGGCAAGCTTGAGGGAATGGCCTGACCCGTTTCCACGAAAAATGGTTCTTTGGTTTGAAAATTATCAGATATAGAAAAAAATTTAGTTTTGCCGTTTTGCAAAATAATATCAACATCTACCTCATCGCCGTCAATATATTCTTCCACAAAAATATCCATACCATCCGCTAAGGTGCTTTCGGTTTTGGCGGAGATGTTTTGTTCAATATAATCATAGGTGCTGACAAGCTCCTCTTTGTTGTTCACCTTAATGACATAAGCGCTGCTGGCGCCAAAAGCTGGCTTAATCACCAGCGGAAATTGTAAATTATCAGGCAAGAAAACGATGTCCTTGGAAGATTTAAGTAAAATATGTTTAGGCGAGGGCAAATAATTTTCTAAACAAAATTCTCGGAAAAGAAATTTGTTTCTTACTTTTTTAGCCGCGGAGAATGGAATGCCCGTAAAATTAAAACGATCAGTGATTTTTGAAGTAAGTAAAACATCATCTTCCCAAAAAGTTAGAGCGCCCTCAATATTAATATGAGAGTTGGCGATTTTGAAATCCTTGATTGCCTGAATGGCCTCGGCGTGATTGGCATTGTCGGCTAAAATCCAATGGTCAACATAAGCGTCAGCCCAATTTTTCTCTTTATTTAAGCAAACAATTATTAGCCCCATTTGTTTTAGGCGCTTCAAAATAAACCTTTTCTTAATTGAGCCGGTATTGACCAATAAAATTATTTTGCCAATAAGGCTATTCTTCATATATTGAGGAGCAGACCTCTAACAATTTCTTATAAATGTTTTTTCAATATAAGAGAGGTCTGCCCCGTATTAGTTATAAATCTTTTTAGCATAATTGCAATTGTTGATAACTTGCTTTTATGCTAAACTAAATAAAAAAATATTTTTTATGTCAACTATTGATGAAATCCGCAAAGTTCGTTTAGAAAAATTGCGTAAAATTGAAGGGGCTGGGCTTAACCCTTACCCAGCCGTTAGTAAAAGAACGCAGGTTATTGCTCAGGCTTTAGCTGATTTTGCCAAACTAAAAAAATCTAAAAAAGAAATTGTTTTAGCTGGCAGAATAATGGCTCAACGAGGGCATGGAGCTTTGTTATTTCTTAACATTCAAGACGGCACAGCTAATATTCAAGTTATTTTAAGAGAAGATAAAATAGGGGAGAATGATTTTAAGTTTTTTACTGAAACAATGGATATCGGCGATTTCGTGGAAATTAAAGGCGCTTTAATTGAAAGCAAAACCGGCGAAAAGACTCTTGAGGCAACTGATTATAAGATACTCGCCAAGGCGCTTTTGCCCTTGCCGGAAAAATGGCACGGACTGCAAGACGCCGAAGAAAAACTGCGCAAAAGATATCTAGACATTTTGTTCAATCCGGAAGTTAAAGAAATGGTGCGAAAGCGGGCTATTTTTTGGAATGCTATGCGCGAATTTCTAATGGCTAAAAATTTTTTAGAAGTAGAAACACCGGTTTTAGAAATTACCACGGGGGGAGCGGACGCTCGACCGTTTATTACTCATCACAACGCCTTGGATATTGATGTTTATTTACGAATTTCCATGGGTGAGCTGTGGCAAAAAAAATTAATGGTGGCGGGCTTGGAAAAAACTTTTGAAATTGGCCGACAATTTAGAAACGAAGGTATGTCGCCCGAACATTTGCAGGATTACACGCAAATGGAATTTTATTGGGCCTATGCTGACTATAACCAAGGCATGAAATTAGTGGAAGAAATGTATAAATTCGTCGCCAAAAAAACTTTTGGCACCCTGAAATTCAAAATAGGCGAGCACAAGATTGATTTTGCCAAAAAATGGGAAAAATATGATTACAAATCAATTGTGCAAAAATACACCGGCGTTGATATTGCCCAGGCCAGCCTGCCTGACATTGAAAAGGCCTTGCAAAAGTTGGGTGTCGTCTACGATAAAAATGGTTTTAACAAAACCAGAGCCATTGATAACTTATGGAAGTATTGCCGCAAAAAAATATCCGGCCCGGGCTTTTTAATTAATCAGCCCGTGGAGCTGTCGCCCTTGGCCAAAAGAAGCGAAAAAGACCAAAGCACCACCCAAAAATTCCAAGTTCTGTTGGCAGGTAGTGAAATGGGCACTGGCTACTCCGAGCTCAACGACCCGATTGACCAGACCCAAAGATTTCAAGAGCAGCAAAAGCTCCGCGAAGCGGGCGACGAAGAAGCTCAAATGAACGACCAAGACTTTGTGGAGGCCTTAGAATACGGTATGCCCCCCACCTGCGGCTTTGGCGCCTCGGAGCGCCTCTTTAGCTTCCTAATGAACAAACCCCTCCGCGAGTGCCAAATCTTTCCTCTAATGAAGCTAAAAATATAAATTTATGGATAAAAAAAACTAAAAAAAATAAACAAATTACTTTACTTTTTTTTCTTTTTATTCGTTCTTTCGTTGTCTGTTTTTTTCATTGCCAATAGGTTTATTGCCTTGCAGGATGAAATTATTTATTCTATTGGGTGGTTTTTTCTTTTTTTATGGTTAATTTGTATGGCCGTGTTATGTGTTTTGAATGGAGATGGTTGCAAAACTATTTCGTAGCGAAATTTTAGATTTTCGAGCGAGGCGAGGAAGACGAGCAAAATGTTTTGAGGCCGTAGCCC
>PFAV01000044.1:17829-18885 GCA_002773545.1 bacterium (Candidatus Gribaldobacteria) CG10_big_fil_rev_8_21_14_0_10_41_12
CTCATGGAATTTATGAAATAAAAAATCCAGATTGGTTCTTAACGCCTTTTGGTTATCACTCCGAGGCTTCGCTTGGGTGGAATATCGACGATAAACACAAAATCATTTTTAAAATTACAGCCCTGTTGAAGTTAATTATTGGAGTAGGAGTATTTGTCTTCGCAGTATTTTTCTTTGTTTTTGCTGTGCATTCGTTGTTGGGATAATAATAGTTCCCGCATATTTTTTTGACAGAAAGAAATTTTTGAGTATGATTAAATAAAAGAATAAAATATATGGCAAGCCGAATAAACAACAACATAACCCTGTCAAAAGCAACCATCTTAAAACAAAAAGGAATGGTTATTTTGCCTTTGCGGGAATATAAAAGATTGTGCGAAAATGCCGTGCCCACACATCATTTAGAGGGCAAGGAAGCGCGGGAGCTGGATTGGTTAATTAGAGATGGAGTAGCTGAATACAGGGCAGGCAAAACTATTAAGGCCGATTCCCTAGGTGAAGCATTAAAAATTTATGGACGAAAGAAGAATAATAAATGTTAATTATTCGCGTAAATTTCTGAAAGAAATGACAAAATTGCCTTCGTGCGTTATTGAGCAAGCCAAGGAAAAAGAGGAAGTTTTTCGCGCCAATCCGTTTGACCCATCATTGAAAACGCATAAATTATCAGGAAAAAATGAAGGGTGCTGGGCTTTCTGGATTAATTATTCTTACAGGATTAAATTTATTCTTGTTAGCCAATCAGAAGTTTTGTTTTTAGAAGTTGGCCTTCACAATATTTATAACTAAATTAAAAGTTGGTCGCCTTGTCCGCTATTCCATAAAAGCGGATTTTGTTTTATACTAAATTATTAAAAATTACACTGGTCTTACCAGTAAAAAACTATGCTTGATATTAAATTTATTCGCGAAAATCCTGAAAAAGTTAAACAAGGGGCGAAGAATAAAGGCGTGGAAATTGATATAGATCGGCTCTTAGGTCTGGACAAAAAAAGACGCGAAATTATTGCTCAAAGCGAACAATTAAAAGCCAAGCAAAATAAGTTAAGCGGCCAG
>PFAV01000044.1:18918-20241 GCA_002773545.1 bacterium (Candidatus Gribaldobacteria) CG10_big_fil_rev_8_21_14_0_10_41_12
ATTTTGAAAGAAATTGAAAAGGATTTTGATGAATTAATGCGGCAAATTCCCAACCCGGCTTTTGATGAAGTGCCAGTGGGCCAAGATGATTCAGGCAACAAGGTTAAGGGATTCGGCAAAATAAAAGAAAAACCCAAGTTTGATTTTAAGCCCAAAGAACATTGGGAGATAGGGGAGCAGTTGGACATAATTGACACGGAGAGAGCGGCTAAGGTGGCGGGCAGCCGATTCTATTACTTAAAACGGCAAGGGGTTTTGTTGGAATTCGCTTTGATAAATTTTGCTTTTGAAAAATTAGTTAAAAAAGGCTTTATTCCAGTAATCCCGCCCGTGATGATTAAACCAGAAATGGCTTGGGCCATGGGCTACTTAGAGCAAACCAACGACGAAGAGGCCTATCACTTAGCCAAAGATAATTTGTATCTAACCGCCACTTCCGAGCAAACTTTGGGCGCTATGCACGCTGGTGAAACTTTTGAAGAAAATATCTTGCCTTTGAGATATGTTGGGTTTTCTACTTGTTTCAGAAGGGAAGCGGGCAGTTTTGGCAAAGACACCAAGGGCATGTTAAGGGTGCATCAATTTGATAAGATAGAAATGTTTGTTTTCTGTAAACCAGAGGATTCGCTAAAAGAACATGAGGCATTGCGCGCCATAGAGCAAGAGCTAATGGACGACTTGGGCTTGCATTATCAAGTAATTGATATTTGCACCGGCGATTTGGGCGCGCCAGCCGCTAAAAAATATGATATTGAAACCTGGATGCCCGGCCAAAACAAGTATAGAGAAACCCATTCCACTTCCAACTGCACTGATTTTCAAGCAAGGCGCTTAAATGTTAGATATCGCGACAAACAAGGTAAGCTCAACCTTGTCCACACTCTTAACGGCACAGCTTTTTCCATGCGCCCGATTATCGCTATTCTTGAAAATTATCAGCAAAAAAACGGCTCCGTAGAAGTACCAAAAGTATTACAAAAATGGACAGGATTTAAGGAGATAAACTTAAAAAAATAAATGGACACTCTAATCATTTTACACGGCTGGCAAAGCTCCCAAGAAAAGTGGCAAAAAGTTAAAGAACTGCTGGAAAGCCCAATCTTAAAGGTGGTGGTTTTAGATTTGCCCGGCTTTAAGCCCGAAAACCAATTACCACGGCCTTGGAACCTTGATGACTATGCGGCTTGGCTGGAAAATTTATTAATCGCTTACCCGGAGCCAGTTTATCTTTTGGGGCATTCATTTGGCGGCCGCATTGCTATTAAGCTGGCTGCCAAAAACCCCTCCAAACTAAAAGGCCTTATTTTGGCGGCCGCCGCCGGT
>PFAV01000013.1:0-1611 GCA_002773545.1 bacterium (Candidatus Gribaldobacteria) CG10_big_fil_rev_8_21_14_0_10_41_12
AGTTTTGCAACCATCTCCATGAGCATAAAGACAAGTTTGTTAGAGTGAGAGATGAGGGCGACAAAATAACTCTAACTTTTAAGATAGTGCCTGTTGGCGGGGCTCAAAGCATAGATGGGCAAAAGGAGATTTGTTTTAAGATTGATGATTTTGCTAAGGCGGTTGAGTTTGTTAAAGCCATTGGTTGTCAGGAAAAGGCCTATCAGGAAAGCAAAAGAGAGCTTTGGCAAATTGGCGACACGGAAATTACTATTGATGAATGGCCATATCTGGAGCCCTTAGTTGAGGTTGAAGGCCAAAGCGAACAAATTGTCAAAGAAGTTTCAGCCAAGCTCGGTTTTGATTATAGTCAAGCAATGTTTTGCGCTGTGGGTAAAATTTACGCTCAAAAATACGGCCTTGATGAAAATTTCATCAACAACCACATCGCGAAAATAACTTTTGAGATGGAAAATCCGTTTATAACTCTTAGTAAATAGAATTACTAAATTGAGTTTAGGAAGGTCTGCCCTTCCCATTTTTTGTTTGCTAAATTTGTAAAAAAATAGTAAATTAGAGTAATTTAGGGTTATGGCAACACTATGAAAACATTTGCGTTTGTTGACGCTTCAAATTTATTTTACGGAGGAGTGAAAAGCTTAGGCTGGAAAATTGACTACCAGAAGTTATTTACTTATTTACAACGCAAGTATGGCGTTGAAAAAATTTTGTATTTTGGCGGAGTGGAAATTTATAATTTTTCGTATAATTATTTGGAAAATGAGGTGGTGCCTATTGAGGATTTGCGAGGACACCTTACGAATTTGTTAAAATTAGAAAACAGCCGCTTCAGTGACGCGCGCATTTTATTGTTAGAACGGCATCTAAGCAGAGTGAACTTTTACCGAAAGCTTAAGGGATTTGGCTACGAATTATACTTAAAACCAGTTAAGTCATATCCTGACGATGAAGGCAATGTTAAGAGAAAAGCCAATTGCGATGTGGATATGGCTTTTTATTTAATGAAAGAGAAAGACAATTTTGGCAGGGCGGTTATTTTGTCGGGTGACGGCGATTTTTTGCCAGTTTTAAAGTTTTTGGGGCGGGAGGGTAAAGAAATTTTTGTGTTGGCTCGCGGCAGGAGAACCGCTAAGGAAATTAGACAATTTGCCGCAGGGAATTTCAGGGACTTTGAATACTTAAAATATCTTTTGAAATTTGATAAAAAGGAAATGTAAAATGGGCAGGACTCATATAGAATCCTACCCATGTGTAGTGATTAAATTATAGCAAAGCTGGCAAGCGTTTGTCAAGTTTTTGTGAAAAGTTTTATGGAAAAAGAAAATAGAGATAATTTTATAGAAAGCGTTGAGGGAGAAAAAAATTCGGAAAAAGTTTCCGAGGCGGTTTTCTTTTACCTTAGAGATTATAATGAATATAGATTTCAGATGAAAGAGAAAATGCCGTCAAAGTTTTATGAGAAAATGGAAGAAAGATTAGAACAATTATTGGGCGAGGGTGACTATAATATTCGGAGCAGGGGAACTCGCATAGAAATTCAAGACAAGCCATTTGATCTTGAAAAAGTTATTGAAAGCTTAAAAACCGCCTTAAAGGAATTGGCGCCAGATT
>PFAV01000013.1:1629-12964 GCA_002773545.1 bacterium (Candidatus Gribaldobacteria) CG10_big_fil_rev_8_21_14_0_10_41_12
AAAACACTTTTTAGTTTATGGAAAATAATTTTGTCGTAAACGAACATAAAACTTTGAAGTTTTGGGAGGGGATGGGGTTGTTGGGTAAGATAAAAGAAAAAAATAAAAACGGTCAGCCGTGGAGTTTTTTAGATGGGCCGATTACCGCCAATAATCCCATGGGTGCGCACCACGCTTGGGGCAGGACATTGAAGGATTTGTTTCAACGCTTTAAGGCCATGCAGGGCTATAAGCAAAGATTACAGAACGGCTTTGATTGCCAAGGGCTTTGGGTAGAGGTAGAGGTGGAAAAAGAGCTGGGTTTTAAGAGCAAAAAAGATATTGAAACATACGGCATTGAGAAGTTTGTCAATAAATGCAAAGAACGGGCGCACAAATACTCTAAAATTCAAACCCAGCAGTCCATTCGGCTGGGTATGTTGCGTGATTGGGGTAACTGGCAAACCGAGTTTGACGAAAAGGGTGAGTGGATTAAACAGAGCCATTCTTACTATACTTTGTCAGACGAGAACAACTACGCAATTTGGCATTTTTTGAAAATTTGCCATGAAAAAAGTTTTTTGTATAAAGGCCACGATGTGGTGGCTTGGTGTCCAAGGTGCGGCACAGCCATTAGTCAGCACGAAATTTTAACCGAAGAATACAAGGAGATAACCCACCAAGCCATTTATTTTAAGTTGCCGGTGGTGGGCGAAGATAAAACATATTTTTTGGCCTGGACAACCACACCCTGGACTTTGCCTGGTAATGTTTTTCTATCGGCGCACCCAGACCTGATTTATGCCAAAGTTAAAGCTAACAATGGCGATATTTATATTTTATTAAAAGACAAAGCCGATTTAATTGAAGGGGGCGAAATTATTGAAACATTTGAGGGCAAGGCGCTGGAAAATAAAACTTACACTGGCCTTTTTGGCGACTTGCCAAGTGTTGCAAGATGTGAACGATCGCTCACAGAATGCAACAGGGTGGTTTTGTGGAAAGAAGTGACCGCGGAAGAGGGCACGGGTATTGTGCATTCAGCGCCGGGGTGCGGGGCTGAAGATTTTCAGCTGGCTAAAGAAAATAAAATGCCGGTGATTGATTTAACCGACAACGAAAGCAATTACAGGGAGGGGTTTGGCGAGTTATCGGGAAAATTTGTCGGAACAGAACAGGTGAGGCAATATATTTTTAGTAATTTAGAGAGCAGGGGTTTGGTTTATAAAATTGAGGATTATCAGCACAGGTATCCAACTTGCTGGCGGTGCAAGAGCGAGCTGATTTTTCGTTTGGTTGATGAATGGTATATTTCTATGGATAAATTGCGAGAGCCCTTGATGAAAGCGGTAGAAAAAATAAACTGGTTGCCTGGTTTTTGCAAAGAAAGAGAGGCCGACTGGTTAAAAAATATGCGCGACTGGCTGATTTCCAAAAAGCGCTATTGGGGCTTGGCCTTGCCGATTTTTGAGTGCGAGTGTGGCAGTTTTGAGGTGATTGGGTCGTTGGAAGAATTGCAAAAGCGAGCCATTGAGGGCTGGCAGGATTTTGAGGGCCACTCGCCCCATCGGCCTTGGCTGGACGCGGTGAAAATAAAATGCGCCAAGTGCGAAAAAATTATTTCTCGCATCATGGATGTAGGCACGCCTTGGCTGGACGCCGGGATTGTGCCGTTTTCTACTATTAGTAATGATAATCGCTCGGCAAACATTCCTTATTTTCACAACAATAAAAAAGAATGGCAAAAATGGTTTCCAGCTGAATTGGTTTGCGAGGGCTTTCCCGGCCAGTTTAAGAATTGGTTTTATGTTTTATTGGTGATGAGCCAGGTTTTAGAGAACGAGCCGCCGTTTAAGAATTTGCTGGGCTTTGCCAATGTGGTTGATGAAAAAGGCGAGGAAATGCACAAGTCCAAGGGCAATGCCATTTGGTTTGATGAGGCAGTAGAGAAAATTGGCGCTGATGTGATGAGGTGGATGTATGCTCTGGCTAACCCGGCCAATAACTTGAGGTTTGGCTATGGTGTAGCCAAAGAAGTTGAAAGAAAAATCCTTACTTTAACGAATTGCTTTACTTTTTATCAGACCTATGTTTCTAATCCTGTCATTCTGAGCCAGCAGGCGAAGAATCCCGAACAAGAGACCCCTCGCTTCGCTCAGGGTGACGGGGGAAATGTTTTAGATAAATGGATTTTGAGCAGGTTAAATAATATTATTAAAGAAGTAACCGAAAGTTTGGAAAAGTTTGATTCAGTTAAGGCCAGCCAGGCGATTGAGGATTTTTGGATAAATGATTTATCCTTGTGGTATGTGCGTCGGTCCAGAAAAAGGTTTGAAGAGGCCGAGCCGACCTTTCATGATGTTTTAATAACTATTGCCAAGCTCATCGCGCCGTTTATGCCGTTTTTAGCCGAGCGAATGTACCAAGAGTTAGCGCCCCGAGGTCTGACCCCGGGGGACTGTCGGTCTGTGCATTTATGCGATTGGCCGTTAGCTAATAAAAAAGCGATTGATGAAAAATTAGAACAAGATATGCAAGTCGTGAGAGATATTGTTTCTCTGGCGTTGGCTAAGAGAATGGATTTGAAAATCGGGGTGAGGCAAGCGTTACAAAAGTTAAAAGTTAAACCAGCCCGCATTGCTATGCAAAGCATTGCTGGCGGGAGCGCAAAGTTAAAAGTTAAAGAAGAATTATTGGATTTGATAAAAGATGAAGTTAATGTTAAAGAAGTTGTTTTTGATGAAGGCCTTGATAGCGAGGTTGAGCTGGACACTGCGATGACTGATGAATTAAAAGAAGAGGGACTTGTTCGGGAGATTATTCGCCACATCCAGGATTTGCGCAAGAAGGCAGGGTTAACGCCGCAAGGTAAAGTGGATATTTATTTTGCCACCCAAGAAAGCTTAGCCGAAGTTATCGCTAAAAACCAAAAGCAAATTTTAGCAATCACCAAATCGCAAGCCATTCAAGAAAACTCGTCCAAGCAACCTGCCCGCAACGCTTCGCTTAGCGATGCTGTCGGGCCCGCCCGCAACGCTTCGCGTAGCGATGCGGGCGGGGGCGAATTTTTAGCGCAAAAAGAAGTCAAAATCAATGAAGAAACCATTTGGCTGGGTATAAAATGATAGAAGGTGTTGACAAATTTGTTTAGATAAGTATAATTAGAATTGTTTTTAGCAAACTATATTAACTTTGCTTCTTTTGTTAACTTTTTTAAAACTATTTTCTCGTTAAACATATAAAATTATAGGCCCTTCCCAAGAGGGGGATTTTTCTTGTATTAGAAGGTCTGTTTATTGGTTCAGGTTTTTGCAGTCATCTCAAAAACTATGAAAGTCAAAAATTTTGCTAAGTCGCAGCTTTCTTTTCCTTTGCCTTATCTCTTGCAGTTGCAAAAAAATGGCTGGGGCCAACTTTGGGAAAGAGACATCAAAGATCTTTTCCAAGAAATGTATCCAGTGCGGGATTATACCGGCAAGCAATTTGAGTTAGATTTTGTGGACTTTATTTTGGGCAAGCCCAAATATCAAGACGGCTATCAGGCCAAAGAAGAGGAGGACTCTTATAGCGCGCCTTTGCGATTAAGGTTTGCCTTAAAAAATCTCAAGACAAAAGAAATTAAAGAGCAGGAAGTGTTTTTGGCTGATTTCCCGTTGATGATGGACAACGGCGTTTTTATTATCAATGGCGTAGAAAGAGTGGTTATTCCGCAGTTGATTCGTTCCTCGGGTATTTTTTTCACGGTGAAAAATTTCAAAGGCAAACGATATTTTGGCGCTAAAATTATCCCGGCCCGGGGCGCTTGGTTGGAATTTTCCACTGACACCTCTGGCTTCTTGGGCGTTAAAATCAATCGCCAACGAAAAGTGGCCGCCTCTACTTTATTGAGGGTTTTTGGCTTGGAAAGCACTAAAGAAATCAAAGAGGCCTTCAAAGACATTGATAAGGGCGAGGTTAAATATCTAGAAAAGACCTTATCGCGCGACCCCGCCAACAATGCTGGGGAGGCCTTTGTGGAAGTTTATCGCAAATTGCGGCCAGGCGATTTGGTTAGCCCGGACGCGGCCAAAGAATTGATTTGGAATATGTTTTGCAATTTTCAACGATATGATTTAAGCCGGGTTGGTCGTTGGAAGGTCTGGGAGCGGCTTCCCCAGCTTAATACTAAGAATAAAACAACAGAAATTGAGAAAGATGAAAGGGTCTTAAATTTAGGCGATATTTTAGAAACAATTAAAGAAATTATAAAGTTAAATAATGACCCCGAAGCCATTCCCGATCAAATTGATCATTTGGGCAACCGCCGCATTAAAAATCTTTCCGAGTTGTGCGTGGCTCGCGTTCGGGTTGGCTTAATGCGTATGGAAAGAATTATTAAAGACCGCATGTCAACTTTAGACACAGCTACCTTAACACCTTCGCAGTTAATCAATTCGCGGCCGGTGATGGCGGTTATTCAAGAATTTTTCGCTTCCTCGCAGTTTTCCCAGTTTATGGACGCGGAAAATCCTTTGTCCGAGTTGGAACATAAACGCCGTTTAACCGCTACTGGCCCGGGCGGGCTGACTCGCGAACGAGCTGGCTTTGAAGTGCGCGATGTTCAGCCCTCGCATTATGGCCGAATTTGCCCTATTCAAACGCCGGAAGGCCAAAATGTTGGTTTAATCAATCATTTGGCCACTTATGCTTCGGTTAATCCTTTTGGCTTTTTACAAACTCCTTATTTTGAAGCCAAACATGGCCGAGTGGCTGATAAAATTCAATACCTCACCGCCTCGCAGGAAGAAAATCATTTTATAGCCACCAGCAATACTATCGTAGACGACAAAGGCAATATCCTTAATGACGAAGTTGAAGTGCGCCGGCGAGGCGATCCAGTGGTGGTGTCTAAAAAAGAAGTGGATTTTATGGATGTTTCGCCCAATCAGCCATTGAGCGTGGCTACTTCGTTGATTCCTTTTTTACAAAACGATGACGCCAATAGGGCCTTAATGGGCTCTAATATGCAACGCCAAGCCGTGCCCTTGCTAAAACCCCAAGCTCCTTTGGTGGGCACGGGCTTGGAAGTAAAAGTGGCCTATGATTCAGGCGAAGTCCTTTTGGCGCCTGAAGACGGCGAAATTAAAGAAGTAGACGCGGGCGAGATTAAAATAAAAACAAAAGACAATAAAATCATCGCTCTTAAATTGCGTATTTTTAAGCGACGCAATCAATACACCGCTACTCATCAAAGACCGATAGTTCATAAGGGTGATAAAGTGAAAAAAGGTGATATCTTAACTGATGGAGCGGCCGTGGACAAAGGCCGCTTGGCTTTGGGCCGCAACATCTTTGTGGCTTTTATGCCTTTCCGCGGCGGCAATTACGAAGACGCCATAGTTGTTTCGCAAAGATTATTGCGGGAAGATTGTTTTTCATCGGTGCATATTGAAGATTTTACTTGCGATGTGAGAGAAACCAAATTGGGGCCGGAAATGACCACTTGCGACATTCCTAATGTGTCTGAAGAAAAGCTCAAGGATTTGGACGAAGAAGGCATCGTGCGAATTGGAGCTGAAGCCGGGCCCAATGATATTTTAGTGGGTAAAATTTCACCCAAAGGAGAAAAAGCTCTCACCGCGGAGGAACGGTTGCTTAAAGCTATTTTTGGCGAGAAAGCTAAAGATGTTAAAGACACTTCTTTGCGGATGGAGCATGGCAAATATGGCCGCGTCATAGATGTTAAAGTGTTTTCCCGCGAGCAAGGCGATCGGTTAGAGCCGGGCGTTTTAAAAAGAATTCGCGTGGAAGTGGCCCAGTTGCGCCGCGTTAGAGTAGGCGATAAATTGGCTGGCCGACACGGCAATAAAGGGATTGTTTCTATGATTTTACCCGAAGAAGAAATGCCTTATATGGAAGATGGTCGTCCGGTTGATATTGTCTTGAATCCTTTGGGCGTGGTTTCCCGTATGAACATTGGCCAGATTTTGGAAACACATTTGGGTTGGGCGGCTCATGAATTAGGTTATTTGGCGGAAACTCCTTCTCTATTTGGCGCCAAAGAAGAAGATATTAAAGAAGAATTAAAAAAAGCTGGTTTGCCCGAGTCCGGTCAGGTCATTTTATATGACGGGCGAACTGGCTTGCCTTTTCCTAAAAAGATTACGGTGGGCTATATGTATATGATGAAGCTTATTCATATGGTGGAAGATAAAATCCATATGCGCTCTATCGGCCCTTATTCTTTGATTACTCAACAGCCCTTGGGAGGCAAGGCGCAATTTGGCGGCCAACGATTTGGCGAAATGGAGGTCTGGGCCTTGGAGGCCTACGGCGCCGCCCACACTTTGCAAGAGATTTTAACCATTAAATCAGATGATGTGGCTGGCCGAGCGGCCGCTTATGAATCAATCTTAAAGGGTTTGCCGGTGAAAAAGCCCAATATCCCGGCTTCGTTTAACTTGTTAGTGGCGGAATTAAAATCATTGGGTTTGAACATTGAGGTTAAGGGTTTAGTGCGAGACGAAGAAACCGAGGCCTTGGAAAACAGCTTACCCGTAGCTACCGAAGAAAATGTAGAATAAAACTACTAACTACTAACTACTAACTACTAACTAATTTATGCGTGCCGCTGATTTACAAGCTTTAAGAATAAAAATCGTTTCGCCCGAGGATATTTTGAGTTGGTCGCACGGCGAGGTTAGAAAACCGGAAACCATTAATTATCGTACCCAACGGCCGGAAAAAGATGGTCTTTTTTGCGAAAAGATTTTTGGCCCAACTAAGGACTTTGAGTGCTATTGCAGTAAGTATAAAGGCATTCGCTTTAAGGGCATTATTTGCGATCGATGCGGCGTTGAGATCACTAAAAGCTCGGTGCGCCGGGAAAGAATGGGGCATATAAAATTAGCTACGCCAGTTTCGCATATTTGGTTTTTACGGGGCGTGCCTTCCAGAATTGGCATGGTCTTGGGTTTGTCTTCGCAAAAATTGGAAAAAGTTATTTATTTTGCCGCCTATATTATCACCAAGGTTGATGAATCAGCCCGGTCGCTTTTGCTTAAAGAATTGGACCAGGAATTTAAGAACAAAAGCCAAAACCTTAAAAAGCCCAGCGAGAAAATTACTGGCAAAAAAACAAAAACAGCCGACTCTGAACAAAACAACCTTAAAGAGACCTACCTGGCTCGCAAGCAAGAAATTTTGTCGTTAGAAAAGCTGACCATTCTTTCTGAAGCCCAATACCGTGAATATCTGTCCCGCTACGGTGAAATTTTTTCAGCCGGCACCGGAGCTGAAGTGGTTAGGGAAATTTTTGAAAAAATTGACTTAAAAAAAGAAGTCCTTGCTTTGCGCGAGAGATTAGAAAAAGAAATTGGCATGCAACGCAAGAAATCGTTGTCGGGCTTGCGTTTGTTTGAAGGTATGCAAAAAGCTGGTTTACGGCCGGAATGGATGATTATCAAGGTTTTGCCGGTTTTACCGTCGGATTTGCGGCCCATGGTGCAATTAGACGGAGGCCGTTACGCTTCTTCTGATTTGAACGACCTTTATCGCAGGGTCATCAATCGCAACAATCGCTTAAAATATCTTTTAGAAATTGCCGCCCCGGATGTCATTGTGCGAAACGAAAAACGAATGTTGCAGGAAGCGGTTGACGCTTTGCTGGATAATAAAATGCGCAAGAGTCAAATGGTTACCGCCACTACCGGGGGCAAACGGGTTTTGAAATCGCTGGCCGATATTTTGAGCGGCAAGCAAGGCCGGTTTCGCAAAAATTTATTGGGCAAAAGAGTTGACTACTCGGCGCGTTCCGTAATCGCGCCAGGCCCGGAGTTTCAGCTATTTCAATGCGGCATTCCTAAAACCATGGCCTTAGAATTGTTTAGGCCCTTTGTCATTAAACGGCTTTTGGAAAAAGAATTGGCTTTTAATATCCGAGGAGCCGCTCACTTGATTGAAGAAGGTTTAGACGAGGTTTGGGCTTCCCTGGAAGAGGCGGTTGAAGGCAAGTTGGTTTTATTGAACAGAGCTCCTACTCTGCATCGCTTGGGCATTCAGGCCTTTGAACCAAAACTAATTGAAGGCGAGGCTATTAAATTGCACCCCATGTCTTGCCCGGCTTTTAACGCGGATTTTGACGGCGACCAAATGGCTGTGCATTTGCCTTTATCAGAAGACGCCCAGCAAGAAGCGCGCAACTTAATGCTTTCAGCCAGAAATATCTTAAGGCCAGCCGATGGATTGCCCATTGTCACGCCAGTCAAAGATATGATTTTGGGCTGTTATTATCTAACTGGTCTGGACGAAGGCGCTCTGGGCGAGGGGACTAATTTTCCTTCAATAGACGAGGCCATTTTGGCTTATCAGATGGGTGTTTTGGGCTTGCGCTCTAAAATTAAGGTTTTGATGGCGTCTAAGGAGAGTTTGCTCCAAGACAAAAAAGGTAAACTCGGCAAGGCCAGCAAAGGCGAAAAGTTAGAACTAATAGAAACCACTTGCGGCCGTTTGATTTTTAATCAAGCCCTGCCCGAGACCTTTGCTTTTTTCAACGAGCAGGCCACTTCTAAAAAGATTTCTAAAATGTTGAGCCGCATTGTTGAAGATTATACCTTGGAAGAAACCCAGCAAACTCTGGATAAAATTAAAGATGTGGGCTTTGAATTTGCCACTTTATCGGGTGTGAGCTGGGGTATGGATGATTTGAATGTGCCCAAGGAAAAAGCCACTCTTATTGCTGAAGCGGAAAAAGAAGTGGAAAAAATTGAGGAACATTATAAAAAGGGCTATCTAACCCGTACTGAACGGAGCTCTAAATTGGTGGAGATTTGGCAGAAAGTTAAATTGCAGATTGAAAAGCTGATACCCGAAACCTTGGTCAAAGACGGCTCGGTCTATTCTATGATTAGCTCTGGCGCTCGCGGCTCTTGGGCCCAGCCCGTGCAGATGGCTGGTATGAAGGGCTTGGTTACTTCTCCTTCCGGACGCATTATTGAATTGCCGGTAAAAAGTTCTTTTAAGGAGGGCTTTAGTATTTTGGAATATTTTATTTCTACGCACGGCGCCAGAAAAGGCACTTCTGATACTGCTTTGCGCACCTCGGCTTCTGGTTATCTTACTCGCCGTTTGGTGGATGTGGTGCATGAAATGATTATCTCTGATAAAGATTGCGGGTGTCAGGAGGGCTTGGACGCTTTGAGAAAAGAGGCCAGCGATATTGGCCAAGATTTTCGCTTTAAGATTGTTGGTCGGGTGGCTATGGAGAACATTGAAGATGCCGCCGCTAAAAAAATCATTACAGCCAAGGGCGAGTTGATTAGCTGGCAAGCGGCTAACAAAATTGACGAATTAAAAATTGAAAAGGTGAAAGTGCGCTCGCCCTTAACTTGCAAAAACCGCCGTCGAGTCTGCCAGTTGTGTTATGGCTGGGATATGGGCCGCAACGCTTTGGTGAACTTGGGCGAGGCCGTGGGCATAGTGGCCGCGCAGTCAATCGGCGAACCAGGCACCCAATTAACAATGCGCACCTTTCATACTGGTGGTGTCTCTGGAGCCAGCGACATTACGCGTGGTCTGCCGCGGGTGGAAGAAATTTTTGAGTCGCGAATTCCCAAGGGCGAAGGCACTCTATCATTGACTAAAGGCAGGATTGAAGAAGTTGACTTAGAAAAAGGCATTATTAAATTAAGAGTTATTGATAAAAAAGTTGCCACTGGCGTTAAGAAAAAAAGCAAAGATGGCGAGATAGTAGAATATCGCATTCCTTTAGAGACCGATGTTTATGTGAAGAAAGGCGATTTGGTTGAGCCCGGCCAGGCCTTTTGCCAAGGTAGTTTGGATCTTAAGAAACTTTTCAAAACCACTGGCCTTCTCAATACCCAACGCTATATCGTCAGAGAGGTGCAAAAGATTTATACTTCCGAGGGCATTAACATTCACGACAAACACATTGAAATAGTGGTTAGACAAATGTTTTCTCGGTTGCGTATCGTTGACCCGGGCGACGGGCCATGGGTAACTGGACAAATTGTTTCTTTAGTTGAGTTTGAAGAAATTCAAAAGGACTTGATTAAAACTAAAAAGAAGCCAGGCAAAGGCAAGCGCACTATTTTGGGCATCTCGCGAGTGGCTTTAACTTCGGACAGCTTTTTGTCGGCCGCCTCTTTCCAAGAAACCTCGCGCGTTTTGATTAAAGCCGCCTTGGAAGGCAGAGATGACCACTTGTTAGGCCTTAAGGAAAATGTCATCTTGGGCCGCCTCATCCCAGCTGGCACCGGCTTTAGAAAATAATTAAGTAAAAAAACAAAAAACCCTTCATTTGAAGGGTTTTTTGGTGCGGAGGTCGGTGGAGTCGAACCACAACCCGCAAAGCGGGACCAATCGGTTATCAGTCGATGATCAGAACCGTCTGATTTCGGCCTCCCATACCTCCGCAATTTTATTTTATCGCAATTCAAATCAAAAGCAGCATCTTCATTTCTGCAGATGTTGCTTTTGGTTCCGTTAACGGGTATGTGACACCGACTGATAACCATTTATAGTGTAGCAAAAATATCAGTTATGTCAAGGTGTCGCTGTGGATAAAACCCTTAGCCACTAAATATAACCCCTGGTTACCTTTGCGGATTTTTATTTTCACCTGTGGATAACTCGTGTCTTGTTTTCTAATTCTGTTCTATTACAATAAATGAGAGCTTAACGAAAACGAGCCGAAGGCGAAGTTTGAGTTTAGCACGAATTTACCCCATGAAGTAATTTTAAATTTTCAGCAAAGATTATGTTTTATTATGTCTGAGATGGTTGCAAAACTATTCCTGCTGCAATTTTATCTTTTCGGCTGCGTCATCGTCAGACTTCGCAAAATGCTTTTCGCCGTAGCTGGGCTACGGCCTCAAAACATTTTGCTCGTCTTCCTCGCCTCGCTCGAAAATCTAAAATTTCGCTACGAAATAGTTTTGCAACCATCTCTCTATGTTCTGCTTTCTGAAAAAGACAAAAAGCTCTATGTTGGCTATACTGAAAATTTAAAATTAAGATTTGAGGCGCGCCAGAAGGAACGCATAACTTCGACTAAGGATAGAAGACCGTTTCAGCTAATTTATTCTGAAGTTTGTCTTGACCGCAAAGACGCTATGCATAGAGAAAAATATCTAAAAACATCTTATGGCAAAGCATTTTTAAGAAGCCGCCTCAAATCTTACTTCACGGGGTGTAAGAACTCGTAAGTTCGCTTCACTCACTAACGATTTCTAACATGTCTACACTAACATTAAAACAAAAAAAGATTTTGGATTACCTCCAGGCCTACTCGCAAAAAAACGGCTATAGCCCTTCACACGAAGAGATGAGAAAGCATTTTAAGCTGGCTTCGGTTTCT
>PFAV01000013.1:13106-14266 GCA_002773545.1 bacterium (Candidatus Gribaldobacteria) CG10_big_fil_rev_8_21_14_0_10_41_12
TTGAGGCGGTGGAGGAGCATGAAACCATTACTGTGCCCAAAACCATGGTGGCCGCCTCGGGCGAGCATTATGCTTTGGGCGTGAAGGGCGACAGTATGATTGACGAAGGCATTTTTGACGGCGACACGGTAATTGTTCGCAAGCAATCCAGTGTGGAAAACGGCGAAACCGCCGTAGCTTTAATCAACGGCAACGAGGTTACCCTAAAAAAGATATTCAAAGAAAAAACCCGCATCCGCCTCCAACCCGCCAACCCCAAATTGAAGCCCCTCTATGTCAAAGCCGTCGTTATACAGGGTAGGGTTATTAGCGTTATTAGAACGATAGACGAACAAGAGACACAAAAGAAAATTGAAGAGGCCAGCATGAGCGAAGCAAAACCACAAAAATCATATTTTGATATAGAAAAAAATACTTTTTCGCCAACTAACCATAAAATTATAATTGGTGATTCTCGAAATATGGTTGAACTACCAGATAAATCTGTCCATCTTGTTATTACTTCCCCTCCATATTGGCAACTGAAAGATTACGGAAGTTCTAATCAAATTGGTTTTAATGATAGCTATGAAGATTATATCAATAATTTGAGTTTAGTTTGGAAAGAATGTTTTAGGGTGCTCAATGATGGTTGCCGTCTTTGTATCAATATCGGCGACCAGTTTGCTCGTTCCGTGTATTATGGACGATATAAAGTTATTCCTATTCGAACGGAAATAATAAAATTTTGCGAGACCCAAGGATTTGATTATATGGGGGCTATAATTTGGCAAAAAGCAACGACAATGAACACAACAGGCGGAGCGACTATAATGGGTAGCTTCCCTTATCCGAGAAACGGAATAATCAAATTAGATTACGAATTTATCATGATTTTTAAAAAGTTAGGAGAGGCGCCAAGTGTCTCAAGAGACACAAAAGAAAAATCTAAAATGTCCAAAGAAGAATGGAATCAATATTTTGTTGGCCATTGGAATTTTAATGGCGCAAAACAAGATAAGCATTTAGCTATGTATCCAGAAGAATTACCTAGGCGCCTCATAAAAATGTTTAGTTTTGTAGATGATACGGTTTTAGATCCATTTTTAGGAAGTGGCACAACTACTCTTGCGGCAAAAAATTTAGGCCGTAATTCTGTTGGTTTTGAAATAAACAAGGAG
>PFAV01000013.1:14385-16062 GCA_002773545.1 bacterium (Candidatus Gribaldobacteria) CG10_big_fil_rev_8_21_14_0_10_41_12
ATTGCCTTATATTTTTAAGGATTCAATAAAATTTAATAGAAAAATTGATCCTAAAAAATTAAATTTTGGCTCAAAAATTGATTCTGTAGATAATAAAAAAGTTGATTTATATTCTGTAAAACAAATTATAAATCCGGAAAAATTTTTGTTAAATAATGATTTAATGATTAGGCTGATTGGCGTTAAGGCGAAAAAAGAAATGTTTGATGAGGCGCTAAAATTTTTGCAAACCAAGCTTAAAAATCAAAAGGTTTTTATTAGATTTGATAGCTTGAAATACGATAGCGACAATAATTTATTATGTTATTTATATTTACAAAACAAGACTTTTATTAACGCCCACCTAATAAAAGCTGGTCTTGTAGATGTAGATGATAAAGTTGATTATAAGTATAAAATAAAATTTTTAAATTTAACACAATAATATGGCAAAAGAATGGATTTTAAATCAAGCGAATATGCGATGGGGATTAACCAAAAAAAGTAAGGTCGGGCCTGTTGCAGAGTTAATTAGAAAATGTTCCCCAAAGACATTAAAAGAATGGGAGAAATTTTATTTAGACAAAGCTTATTCGAAAAAGCATCTTGAACAGCTTGGAAAAACATTATTTATTAAAGTTACCGATGTTTGCAAGGCTGAAATAGAAGATATTACCGAAGAGGATTGCATAAATTTTATATATAATTTGGTTATAAATAGAACTTTCGTTGGTTATCAATCAGAGATTCAAACAGTGTACGGACAGCTTAAAAATAGTCTTGGGGTTAAGATTGAACCCGCTCCTGATGAGTGGGATAGGGGATATAATGTTGATTATTTTATTAAAATTAACGAAAAATATATCGGTATTCAAATAAAACCTGCGGGCTTTGAATATATTACGCAAATAATCAACGAGAGAGAACAACAGAAGAAAACGCATGAAAAATTTACTACAAAATACGGTGGAAGAGTATTTTATATCATTTCAATAACCGAAGGTAAAAATAAGATAATTCATAATCCCGAAGTCATTGATGAAATTAAAGACGAGATAAACAGATTAAAATAAAAGATGACTATTTTTGCAAAAGACAAAAACTATACTTTTCAAGAAATTGTCAGCATCTGCGATAAGAACGGAATGACCACAGTTGATTGCTTGAAAGAGGAAAATATGGTTAGCGTTGAGGAATATGAAAACGGGGAGCCTGGCGGAGAGTGTTTGTTTGAGTTCCATAGAATTAGTGAAGACCTTTTTAAATTAACTTGGCAGGAAAACCCATATTTTATGCTAGAAAAATTTAAATAAAATTAAATATGAAATTTTTGCTTTTTATAAATTTTAATACTGGTTGGATGCGCAATGCTGTTTATGAAAGATTGGAGCATGTCTTAGAGAGCGTGGAGCAACTTGTGGAGGAAGAAGATTTGGATATAAAAGAAGAAAGATTGCCGAACATTGTCGCGCTTAAGAAACACCTAAATAGAAATGACGATTTTTGCGGTTATTTATCAAACGGCACTTGGTTTCATATCAAGCCGCAAAATGTTTTTGAGGTTGCAGTGTAGTTTAAATTAAAAATTAAAAAATAAATTTATGGAGACAAAAAATAAATGAGATGGTTGCAAAACTATTCCTGCTGCAATTTTATCTTTTCGGCTGCGTCATCGTCAGACTTCGCAAAATGCTTTTC
>PFAV01000041.1 GCA_002773545.1 bacterium (Candidatus Gribaldobacteria) CG10_big_fil_rev_8_21_14_0_10_41_12
GGTTTTTTCGCAGATGTTGGCGATTTCGTTGATAAAAGATATTTTCATAGCCAAAAAAGAATTGGCCGCATATTTAATCAGTTCGGCGCTTTGAGCGGTGGTGGCAAATTTAGGGGCGTCAACGGCTAAATAAATGTCCAGCATAATCTCTTTGGCTTTTTCCTCATCAACGCCAATCACCACTCGGTCTGGTTTCAAAAAATCGTCAATGGCTGTGCCTTCTCTTAAAAACTCTGGGTTAGACACCACCGCGAACTCACCCTGATAATATTTTTTAACTTCTTTTTTGACCCAGTTGGCTGTGCCCGGCGGCACGGTGCTTTTATCAACCAACACTTTGTAGCCGTTCATATTTTGAGCTACTTCAACTACGGCTTGCTGAAAATAGCTCAAGTCCACACTGCCATCTTCTTGCGAGGGCGTGCCCACCGCCAAAAAAATCACGCCCGCCCGATGAACCGCTTCGGATAAATTATTGGTAAAAACAATATTATTTTGGTGGGCTTTTAATAATTCCGCTAGGCCGGGCTCATAAATAGGAATCACACCTTTTTTTAATTTCTCAATTTTGTCTTGGTCATTGTCCAGGCAAATAACCGAATGCCCCAAAGACGCCAAGCAAACGCCGGTAGTTAGCCCCACATAACCAGCGCCAATAATAGCGATTTTTTTAGAAAACATAATTTTACGATTAACTCAAAGGGCTTGGTAAATAAAGCCCTTATCCTGCGGTTTTTGTTTAAGATAATGCGACTTTACATCAACCAAAACAGGGTTTTCTGGCATCATAGTTTTCAATTGCTCCAAAGTAATGGCCTTAAATTCGTGATGCAAAGTCGCTAAAATTACGCCATTCATATTTTGGGCCTCGCTTAAATTGGCCAGATATTTTACCTTAAATTTGCCTTCCGCTTCGTCTTTTTCTACCAGGGAATCGTAGCCATAAACCTCACAGCCATATTCCTGCAATTTTTTAATAATATCTTTTACTTTAGAATTGCGGGTGTCGCGCACATTTTCTTTGAAAGTAAGGCCTAAAATCAAGACCTTGGCGTCTTTGATTTTCTTGCCCGCCCGCGCCAAGCCCTTGATCAATAACTCGGCAGTATATTCGGCCATATAATCATTAATTCTTCGGCCAGCTAAAATAATTTCCGGGTGATACCCTAATTCTTCCGCCCGATAGGTAAGATAATAAGGATCTACAGAAATACAATGGCCGCCCGGAAACCCTGGCTGGTATTTATGGAAATTCCACTTAGTTGAGGCCGCCTCCAAAACCTCTTGGGTGTTGATATTCAAACGATGAAAAATCAAGGCCAGCTCGTTCATCAAAGCGATATTCAAATCGCGCTGGATATTTTCAATCACTTTGGCCGCCTCGGCTGTTTTGATATTGGCCGCCTTAAAAACTCCGGTTGCGCAAACCAGGCCATAGACCTGGGCGATTTTATCAGCTGATTCTTGGTCCATACCTGAAACAACTTTAATGATTTTATCAACCGAGTGTTCTTTGTCGCCCGGGTTCATTCGTTCGGGCGAATAGCCAATTTTCCAGTCAACCCCGCATTTTAGGCCGGAATATTTTTCAATAATCGGCAGGCAAATATCTTCAGTTACACCCGGGTAAACGGTTGATTCATAAACCACGACATTGCCCTTTTGCATATTTTCGCCCACCAGCCGCGAGGCCGATTCCACTAACGACAAGTCCGGTTTTTTAGCTTGATCAACCGGCGTAGGCACGGCCACAATTAAAAAATTGGCCTTTTTAATAATGGCCGGGTCGGCCGAGTATTCAATTTTCGCCACAGCTAAGTCCGCGTCAGCTACCTCATCCGAGGAGTCATGCCCGGCTTTGAGCTCCTCAACGCGGTTTTCCTTAACATCAAAGCCATAAACTGCCACACCCTTTTTAGCAAACTCAATGGCCAAGGGCAGGCCCACATAACCAAGGCCGATAACGCAAATTTTTAATTCAGAATTTTTTAATTCTTGATTCATGTTTTGATGAGTGTTGCATTCTGTGAGCGATCGCTCATTAAATGCAACAGCGGATTTATCGGGTTATTTAATAAATTTATCAATAATACCAACAATGTCTTCGGCTTTGGGGCTGGCCAGCGCAATGTCAACACCCGACGGCGGCTTAACCAACAAAAAAGCGTCGTTAGCGGTGTGGGTGCCGGTAAAAATGTCTTTGTCAAAAAGTTCGTTTTTGTTGAGCCCAGCCCGCAAGCGAAAGCCGGGTTTTTCATCTAAGACCAAGTCGGGCGCGCGGTCTATTTGCTGGCCGCTATAAATTTGCTCTTTTCGCGCAACTCGTTCAATTACTTTCTGGCTTTTACCCGCCGAAGTTCCGCCCATCGGAACGAAGGAGGGCGGAAATTCCAGCTGTAAAAAAGCGTCAGACAATTCCTGCAAAACTTTTTCCTCTTGCGCCTTTTCTACCGCGCCGTTGGGGTATTTGCCTTTTTTGTTGAGATAAATTCGCCCGGGCTCTAAAGCAAAGGCCTTGCTCTGGGGCGATATTTGATTATAAAACTCGCCAGGCGATTTATCAAGACATAAAAAGCCGTTAGCTTGTAAAAAATAATTAACATTGATATTAGCTTTGTTTTCAGTCATGCCATGGTCGGAAAATATTAAAAGCCCGTCATGGGGGCAGAGTTGTTGAGCGATTTCACCGATAACTAGATCAACTTGTTTGAAATAATCCAAAAAAGCAGTGTGATATTGGTGGTTAGGGTTGGCGTAAGCAGGGTATAAAAAATGCCCTAAGCGGTCCGAGCCAGTAAATACTAACCAAAAAATGTCCCAATCACTTTCCTGCCAAAAATAACGATAGGCCGCGATACGGGCTTGATTAACTTGAAATAAATTTTCTAAAAACAAATCAATGTCCCTATGGGCAAGGTAAGAGTCAATATCAATTTCATATTTTAACTCTCGCAACTTGGCTAAAGAGTTGGTCGGAAAAACCGCCTGCTCAATATCAGGCGAAACAAACCCGGCAATATGAATACCATTGAGCGGCTTAACTGGGTAGGTTGAGGGCACATTCAGAACTACTTGTTTTATTTTGGGATATTTTTGCCAAAAAGACGGGACTTGCAAATCATTGAAATTGGGAAAAACCAAATCATAGCTTTGCGGGGCTAAATCAGTAAAGCCAAAAATACCGTGCGAGCCCGGGTTTTGGCCAGTAATAATACTACTCCACGACACCGCGGAAACAGCTGGCAAAGGGGCCTGCATTTGAGCAAAAACCGCCTGCTTTTTCAGCGCTTGAAAATTGGGCATCACTCCCCTGTTAGCCAAATCATCAACCAAACCAAAAGGCGCCCCGTCCAAACCAATTAAAACAATTTTTGATTTCGTTGCTTGATTATTCATTGCTCAACTATAAACCAAATTAACTTTCCTGACAACTACAACAAACAAGAACGATCGTTCTTGTTTGTTGCAACTTGTTTGTTTCAAAAAGTGAGCGATCGCGATCACTTTTTGAAACAAATAAAAAACGCCTCAATGAGACGGCTAAGCTTGCTCACAATTTGTGCGATCGCGAGAATTAAACTACGCGAAAAATGTTTACAACCCGAGCTTAAACATTAAAGCTCGCTGATGATGCCGCCGGCCACGATGTTGTCGTTTTTGATTAAGACAAATTTGCCCAATTCGGCCAACTCGCTCAATTTGGTTAGGACTAAAGGCTGCTTTACCTTTATAACAACCTCTCCTGCCTCCAAAAAGTTAAGCTGATTAGCGTTTTCCTCTAAAACCTCCATAGTGCTGGAGTTAAACCGTTTTTTTATTTCAATTACTTGGCCCAGCGATTCTTGAGTGGCGCATTTGACAATTAAAAGCTCGTCTTTAATTAACGGTTCGTGATGCAGCCAAAAAAGATTGGCGGAAAATTCGCTTTTCGCCATCGGCTCTTTGCCGGGCTGGCAAATCACATTGCCCCGCTCAATAAACAAAGGATCAACAGTGGTTAAGCCGATGTTTTCGCCAGCCTTAGCCGACGCTAAATCTGCCTGCTGAAATTTCTCCACGGTTTTAACAATAGTAGTTTGGCCCGAGGGCAAAACCTTAATAGTTTGCCCTGGCTTGACCTCGCCCGCTTCTACGCGACCCAAAACATAGCGTTTATCACCTATTTTATAAACCTCCTGTACTGGCAAAACCAAAGCAAGGTTTTGCGCTTCGTCTAAATCCTGCAAACCATCTAAGGCAGTCAAAACCGTCGGCCCGCTATACCATGGCATATTTTGCGAGGCCATGGCCACATTGTCGCCGTTTAAGGCCACCATAGGAATATAAAACTTGGGCTCAACTTTGAGGCCGGCCAAAAATTCGGCTAACTCTTGTTTAATTTTATTAAAAACATCTTCTTGGTAGCCAACCAAGTCCATTTTATTAATAGCCACAATGACCTGCTTAATGCCCAACAGAGCCAAAAGATAGCTATGCCTCTTGGTTTGTTCTCTCACGCCCTCGGCCACATCCACAATTAAAATAGCGGCTTGGGCCTGTGAAGCGCCGGTGAGCATATTTTTAACAAACTCCACATGGCCCGGGGCGTCAATAATAACATACTGGCGCTGGGCGGTTTTGAAAAATGTTTGAGCCGTGTCAATGGTAATGCCCTGCTCGCGTTCTTCTTGCAAGTTATCCATTAAAAAAGCATATTCCACCACCCGGCCAAGCTCCGCGGAGGTCTTGCGAATTTCCTCCATTTTATCGGGCGGCAAAGAGTTGGTGTCAAACAACAGCCGTCCAATCAAAGTTGACTTGCCGTGATCCACATGGCCGACAATCACAAATTTTAAGTCCTGATTTTGATTTTCCATAATTTACATGTATCCAAGCGATCTTAATTTTTGCATGGTGTAAGTATTTTCTTTGTCTTGGGCTCGGCCGGCTCGCTCGGAAGTGGGGCTGGCTTTGAGTTCGGCCACGATTTTGTCCAAAGTGTCGGCCGTTGAGTCAATGGGATTACAGCAAGGCGCGCAACCAATACTGCGATAGCGCTTGCCATTTTTGGCGAAATACAAAGAAACCATGGGGATATTTTCTCGCCGAATATACTCCCAAATGTCAATCTCGCGCCAGCTCAACATGGGGTGAATGCGCAAGTGCTCTTCGTCTTTGGCCTTGGTTTTGTATTGGTCCCACAATTCAGGCGGCTGGTCTTTATAATTCCACAAAAAGCTGATATTCTCTCGCGGGCTGAAAAATCTCTCTTTGGCTCTAATGCCGTGCTCATCGCGGCGAATGGCTAAATACAAAGCCCGAAAGCCGTATTGAGCAATGGCTTTTTTCAAATTGTCAGTTTTTAGCTCGTTGCAACACTGCAGTTTAGTCCCTTTGTCCGGGCCCATACCGGCGCCAATTGACTCATTGTTTTTGGCCACAATCAAATCAAGCCCCCACTCCTTAGCGTATTTATCGCGAAATTCGTAAATCTCGGGAAACTTGTAGGTGGTGTCTAAGTGCATCACCGGAAAAGGAATCTTGCCAAAAAACGCCTTACGACAAAGCCACAAAAGCGTTCCGGAATCTTTTCCTATAGACCAAAGCAAAGCCACTTTCTTGAATTGGCTCCAGGCCTCGCGAATAATATAGATACTTTCGTTTTCAAGCTTTGTTAACCTGTCCATAAATTTTCTGATACTTAATTTATAGCACAAAATAAATTTTCAACCAACTGTCTACCCTCTCGAGAGGGGTCGACGCAAAAACAAAACCCCTCGCCAAATTGGCGGGGGGTTTCTATCCTTGCTGTCTTAGTCAAGAGGCGGCTAAAACCAAGGGGTCAATCAATCAACGGAACTATTTATAAATGGTGTAAGACGGTGAATCCAAGGTCTTCACCAAGTAGCTGTTGTTCCAATCCGCAGTTGCTTCGGAGTGGTTCAACACTGACTGATCAGTCCAAACAAACATCTTGGCGTTGAATGTGCCAGCGTCATAGACAGCCGGGGCCACATAAGCTGAATCTTTCTTCAGATAGGTGGTAATAGCGTCCCCAGTGTCAACGCCGGTAATAGCAGCTTTCAAGGTGTAGGTTTGTGAAGAGCCAGCCGCGATTTCTTCTTCATCAGTAAATGTTACGACCACATTAACACCAGTAGTAACTGAAGTTAAATCTCCAGTTTTCAAGTCGGTGCCAGTTGAAGTGGTTTCGTAGATAGTTACCAAAGAAGTAATATCGGCAGCGCCTCTATAAAACGTGAAATCGCCGATAGTGTCACCAGCGTCCATGCCCGGAGACACATAGTATGTAAGCTTTTTCAAGCCAATGGCTCCTTGAGCGTCAGCCGCTATGGTAGATGTATACAAAGCATTGGTGCCAGCATACAGGGTAGCGGTAGTACCACCCGAAAGAGCAACAGTCGGTTTGGAAGCGTATAAAGCCATCTGGTTGCCATAGACATTACTGCCCATGCCATAAGTTACTTCCGCGCTGCTAGTAGAGCCGCTGGTGGCTTTGTAGTAATACAAGCCAAGTTGCGGCCGATCACCGCTATCAGCAAAACCAGAACCAACCGAGTTCATATTGCCATAGACCTCCATATAGGCGGTGCTATTGGCTGGCACATAAAGGGTTTGGTTGGTAAAGGTGGTAGTGCCGTTAATCAATGTCATAGTAGCTGAAGTAACAGTGCCGCCCGAAGCATCCTTGTATTTCAAATAGATGCCATAGTAATCGTCGCTGGTGTCAGCCGGCGAAGTGGTAGCTTCAATCTTGATGTCAGTTACAGTAAATGGTTCGTAGTTAGACGACCAAGTATACTTGCTGATAAGCACATCATTGGTTGCCCCAACTACTAAACCAGCTACTGGGGTATCAGAGGCCTTAGTAACCGTCAAAGCGCCATTAGCAATGGTAGCTCTTTGGCCAGTAACCGCGGTTTTGTCGGCTGATCCGCCGTCGGTTGCCCGAGTGGCAGAAATAGCCAAGCTGGTGTCAGCCGCGTCGGCGTCAGTGGCGGTGGTGTTCACCATGGCCCAAACCTCAACAGTTAAAGTGCCGCTGGCCGGTAAAACAACCGGAACAGAGAACACATTAGAGGCGGCGCTCGTAATAGAACCCACCACTGAAGAGGTAATGGTGCCGGTTACGCCCGAACCATAATACTTAAGATACAGGTTGGACATATCGGCCGCCAAAGCAGCCACTGCGTCAGTTACCTTAACGGTCATTGACGAAATATTCACTCCGTCGTATTGAGCCGCGGTAATGCTGTATTGGCCAATCTTGGTGTCTCGGCCGGCCGCGGTAACTTGATTGCCATAACCAGCGCTCTTGACCAGGGTCAAACTACCCGAGCCAATAGTAATGGTATTGCCGTCAACATCACCGGTAGGAGCGTCAACCATTGATAAAGAGGTCATACCTTGAGCATTGTCAAGGTCGCCGCCCTCTATTCTGATTTTCACTGATTCAGTAGCGATAAAGCCGTTAACGCTGCTGCAGGCCGAAGTGGTGCAACTATAAATGTCGCCCTTAACCTCTAAAACATTAGTTACCCCGGCTGTCAAAATCTGATAGATGTTAACAGTGGAATAAGTGGTCGCGCCATTCTGGGTTTCAATGTTAGCCGTGTTACCAACTTGCACGCCGTTCAAATAAAGAGAAACATTTCTCAAATTTTTAGAAGCGGTAGCCGAAGAAATCTGGGCTGAAATCCGCAAGTTGTTCACTTTAACATCTTCGCCGCTGGCTTTGATGTCATACTTGGCCAAAGAAACGCCAGTCGCGCCGAGCACGCCGCCAGTGGTCGGAGAATCAACTCTCTTGGACATGGTGATGGTGCCTTCGGACACTGTCAAGAGGCCGCCTCTTATTGTAGTAAAGGCGAGGCTGTTAACAGTAATTAACGCGTAGTTGCCGTAAGAAGCGTCCTTGATAAACACATCAGCTGATTTTTCAATACTCATTCTGATGGTTTTGCTGGAGCCCTTAATCACATCGGCGTAAATGGTAAGGGTCTTGGTTAAGCCCTTGGCTACCGCGACCGGAGCCGCGGACAAATCAAAAATCAAATCCTGTCCCACATCGCTAGCCACTAATTGGCCGGTAGCCAAAGTAACGCCATTCATATCCAGACGAATGTTGGCCAAAGCGTCAACCGCTACTGAACCAATTTGGCTGAATTTGAGGTATTCAATCTTAACATCCTGATTAGTGGCGGTCAAAGAGTCCTGCCACATAATAGAATTGTTAGCCGCGTTAAAAGTGGGGTTGGTGGCTGGAACACTGATGGTAGCAAAGTTGACCGCGGCCTTGCTGGTCGCGTCCGCGATGCTCATGGTGTTGCCAGTCAACGGGAAGGTGCCCGAAACAGCCGAGGCGTCACTGACTATGTCAGTGGCCGCTTCAACTGATAAGTTGACGGTTTCGCCGCTGGTGCCAGAAATCTGGGCTTTCACCGAGATGGTCTGGATGGTGCCAGCTGGAATGCTGACAATGCCAGTTGACTTGTTGAAAGTGGCATAGCCAGAAGACAAGGTGGCCTCGTCAGACAGCCTCTTATAGCCGTCAAAAAGGTAAACATTGCCCAAGCTGGTGTCGCCGGAAATACCGCTTCTTTTCAAGCGGATTTTGGTCACTTTAACCGCGGTGTTGTTGCCGTTGGCCAAAGTGATATTCAACATAGCAGTCGCCTCGCTGCCAGTAATGACAGTGTTGGTAACTGGAGTGTTGGCCGCCACCGAGACCTTCAAGCCCTCGCCGGTAATAGGCGTAGTGCTAGCCGCTGGTACAGCGATGCCGCAAGATTGACCTGTGGTCGGGCTATATCCTGAAGTTGAAGTGCAACCTGCTGGTAATACTGGTGTAACCACCGCGCCAGTCGCGCAGGACTGACCCGTGGTCGGGCTATATCCGGAAGTTGAAGTGCAGCCCGCGGGTAATGTCGCGCTAGGTGTGGAAGGCGCAACCCCGTTTAATTTAGCCCTGGTTAAAGGACCAACAAAACCGCTGGTTGGAGAAATGGCGTTCTTGGCTTGATACTTCACCACGGCCGCTTTGGTTAAAGCGCCAAAATAAGTGGTCTCACTGCCGTAAGAGCCTACTCCGCTAGCAGCCACCTGGGTGTCGGCCGATGCGTTTAAGATGGTCTGCAAGCATTTTACATCGTTGCCTCTTGACCCAATCGTTAAATTGCGGCTGAAAGTTACGCCCGAGCATGCCGCACCAGTAGTAACACCGGTAGTGTCGGGAACGCTGGGAGTGCTGGATTGCATCGTTGCCAATTGTTGGTTCAACGAATTGAGCAGGGCGATGGCGTCAGCAATACTTTTTGCCAACTCGTCCGCGGTCGCGGCGCCTGCTGGAGCAATCGGAGCAATCATCATAACCACAACCGCTAAAGTTGTAATTGCTGATAAAATCTTTTTGGTACTCATTGCTTTTTATTTTTGTTCATCGCGCTAAATTATAGCGCGAGACACGGCTCTTGCTTAATGAAAAGTTTTAATTTTCAAAAAAACTTGAGCCGATTTTTATTTTATTACGAAATTCGCAAGCGAATTTCGTCCGACCTTTTTACCCTGTATTAACAAGGTCAACCCGTAGGAGGCACTCGACATATCGATATATCGACATTTCGAGTTCCTTCCGCGGGCTACTGGCCAATCTGCTGTAAAAGCAAAATGGCTTCGGACACATTGCCTTGATTATAAAACTTTTCAGCTTGGCTAAGCCGTTCTTGGTCAGCGGCGCTTAACGATCTTTGCTTTAAGTCGGCGAGGCATTTTTCCAGAATTTCTTTTTGCACCTGGTCTGTTTTAGTCATTACTTCATTTGAGGCCTTATTGACATCGCTCAAGCCGGCCAAAACGCTACGCGACAAAACCATTGGGCTGGCCTGTAATTTCTTGGCCACCTGCTGGTTATTTTTAATTGTTGATTTGATTACCTCGGTCATTGACAGGGCCTGATTAACCTTGGCGGTGGTTTTTAGGCCGTCCAGCGATTGATTAACTGTTTGCAACTGCCCCTCCATTGTCTGCAAAGCCACCACCATGGTTTTGCTTTGCTGATTTTGAAAAAGACCAAACCAATCAAAGTAAAACGAAACGCCAATCACCACCGCGCCCAACACTGCCAAAGAGGCAAAAGCCATTCTGGGTTGGCTAAATATATCGACCAAACCAGTGAAAATAAATCTGGTTTTTTCAGTTGCTTCAACTGGTAAATCCTGCGTCAAAAGCCTTTGTTTAAGCGAAAGCGCCCACCCCTTGTCGGGCTGGATTTGGCTGAATGTTTTTAATTGCTGGATTATCTGCTTTTCGTCCATAACTTTGCTGATTACTATTATGACGCAAATCCACCTGTTTTGTTACACAGGAGGGGCAGACCTCTTATAATTTCTTTATAAATGTTTTTTCAAATTAGGAGAGGTCTGCCCCCTTCCATTGTTACACAAACAGCGTATCGGGCCACTTTTTTGTCATCTTTTCCCGCAATTCGGCCAAGGCCCGCGAGATAATCACCCGGGTGGCGCCTTCGGTTTTGTCCAGCATTTGAGCAATTTCTTTGCTGGAATAGCCATCAAGGTAATACCAAATCAAAACATCTTGGTGCTCGTCTTTTAATTCGTTCAAATGATTTCGCAAATTTTCTAAATCGCTCTTGGTAATTTGGCTGGCTTCCGGATTATCGTTGATGTCAACCAGCGGCAAATTGTCCACCCCCATGGTGGGCATCTTGGCCCCACTGCGATAATAATTGGCCACCTCGGCTCGGGCCACCTGGTAAAGATAAGCCGAACAATTTTTGATTTCCAAACCGGTTTTAAACTTTTTCCAACTTTTAACAAAAACTTCCGAGCTGATATCTTCAGCCGCCTCTTTGGCGCCCACCTTCAAAAACACATAGCGATAAATCTTCCCAATGTGTTTGTCGTAAAGCTGGCCAAATTGTTTTTTGTAATTTTTAGCCATGGCCGAAAATCATTAGAAAATAGGACAAGCTGTTGTCCTACCTATGTCCTACCTATGTCCTACCTCTACATTTTTATCTTATACTCGGTTTTACTTTTATCACCAAATCGCGTCACCAAACCCTTCTGTAAAAGAAAGTCCAAATCGCGCCGCAAGGTTCGTTTGGTTACTTCGGGCAGCACTTTGTTGAAATCACGAATTTGCGCGCTGGCTTTTTGCCGCAAAACTTGAATAATCTTTTTATGACGGTCTTTCAATCCGCTAAAATCAGGGATAGTTTTAATTTTGGCCATTTTTGGCTTGCTCGGTTGAATCATTTCGGGCTTGGGTTGGCTATTGGCTTGCCCCGCCACAACCAGCATTTGCTTGACCTCTTTCTCAATGGCTTGATATTCTGTTTTTAACAACCAAAAATTTTCCGGCTTGACCCAGTTTTGCGATTCAGCGATTTGCAAATAAGCGCCCAAAACAGCAATTTGTTTGATAACTTGTTCCAATGCCCTGTCTGGCGGATTGAACTGCGCCGCCACCAAACTGGCCAAAACCTCATCGGCTTTTTTCCTTAACAAAAACTTCAACGGCTCTCTCTTAGAAAAAAGCTCGCTTACCTTATAAACACCAATAGTTAGCTTAATAAAATGGCTCTTGTCCAGCATAATACCACCCTTCACAATTAACACCTATCTTACCAAGATAGGACAAAAAGTCAACCAAAAAATGGCTTACTCGCTCATAGATAATCTCTAAAAGTTTTCAGCCACGGCTTTACTACCATTCTGTTTCCTCTTCATAATCGAAAAAGGCCTTCATCCCCTTTCTATCTACGAGATACAGAATAGCAAAAATTGCCATCATAAACATTAACAGCCCAGGCACTCCACGAATCGGAATGCCGCGAAAATCTTTTCCAAAATCTTTCTCATCATAATCACCTCCTGTGATGATGAGACAATTAAAAAATACAACCACTTTCAATATAGCTCTTTTTTTATTTTTAGCAAGTTTGAATATACTCCGTGTCATTCTGATACTACTCTCTGTCATTCTGAGCCAGCAGGCGAAGAATCTCAACAAAAAAAATGGCTGACTTCTTCTTGATATCTCAAAAAGATTCAGCCATTTTTGCGGCCCAATTTGCCGCCCATTTTTCCCAGCCACCTTTTTGCTTGAATATAGAAATAGTGTAAAAACAAAAATACCACAAATCCAAACAAAAAAGGAATGACCAGGAGGTTTTTGACGGCCTGTTTCATTTAGAAAACACCTTCTTTCTTAAAATAAAGATTGAAAATTAAACCACCATCTTAAATATACCTCATTTTGCCCCTCTCTGCACGCCAAAACAAAACCAAACCCGCCGTTTAATTCTTGCGATCGCACAAATTAAACGATGCGCTAAAAACAAAACAGCCGCGGTGAACCCAATGGTTAATCCAATTAGCCCATTACAAACCTTCACCAAAACAAAAACCGCCGTTTAATTCTTGCGATCGCACGAATTAAACGATAGAATGGAAATAATAAATATGTTAAAATACATTAAAACTTATGGCGAGAAAACTTGCTAAAATTTCAGTGGATATTATTAAGGGGATAGCGATTGTCGGGATATTTGCTATAGCGGCTCAATCGCCTAATTTTTTGATGCAATTGAGCAAAAGTTTATACAGAAAAAATAAGTATTTCAAAAATAACTACAGCGAAAGGCAAATTAATTCAGCGCTGGGCCGCTTGAAAAGATCAAATATATTGGTGCTAAAAGAAAAAAATGGAAAATTCACGGTGGAGCTTAGCGAAAAGGGCAAAAAGAAAATCCAGCAAATTACCATTGATGATTTGAAAAACAAAAAACCAGAGCAATGGGACGGCCTCTGGCGGGTGGTAATTTTTGATATTCCCGAGCGGCAGAAATACGGCCGAGCGGCCTTGCGGGAAAAAATGAAATACTTGGGGTTTTACCAGTTGCAAAAAAGCGTTTGGGCGTTCCCCTATGATTGCGAAAAGGAAATTGAACTGTTGGCTAATTTTTTTAACATCTATGACTATGTTAATTTTATTGAAGCCAAAAAAATCACCAACGACACAGAACTAAAACAACATTTCAAGTTCACCTAAACCCGCTGTTTAATTCGTGCGATCGCACGAATTAAACAGCGGGTTTTTGGGAAGTAGGGGGGTGGGGATAACTTTTGCTGGCGAGATGCTGACAAGTGGTTGGATTTTCTTTACAATGAAAAAATAACAAAAATATGAGAAAAAAAATTATTGTTGCTTTGGTTGGCGCTGTAGTAATAACGGCCACAGCTGGCGGCTATTTTTGGTGGTGGAAAAATATTCGCTTAACCCCGCCAAAGGAATGGAATACCGTCACATATACCGACGCAAAAGATTATATTGTAACGGATACACCAAATGGTAAATTGGTAGAAAATAAAAAAGAGGGTTTAAGTTTTATAGTGCCAAGCAATTGGGTAAGGAC
>PFAV01000063.1 GCA_002773545.1 bacterium (Candidatus Gribaldobacteria) CG10_big_fil_rev_8_21_14_0_10_41_12
GTCTTCCTCGCCTCGCTCGAAAATCTAAAATTTCGCTACGAAATAGTTTTGCAACCATCTCAATTATCAATTTTCAATTTTCAAATGGGCTTAATTCATTGAAAATTGTTTGAAAATTGAAAATTAGTAAATTGAAAATTATGAACCTAATTATCGTTGAAAGTCCGACCAAAGCAAAAACAATTGGCAAGTTTTTAGGCAAGGACTATAAAATTGAGTCCTCTTTTGGCCATATCCGCGACTTGCCCGAGAAAGAAATAGGCATTGATATTAAAAATAATTTCAAGCCCGAGTATGTTATTCCAGCCAAGGCCAAGGCCAAAGTGAAAATCTTAAAAGACGCGGCCAAAACCGCTACCAGCATCACGCTCGCCACTGACGAGGACAGAGAGGGCGAGGCCATTGCTTTTCATTTGGCTTATATTTTGGGCTTAAAAAAGCCCCAACGAATTGTTTTTCATGAAATCACCAAGACGGCCATTGAAAACGCCTTAAAAAATCCCCGAGGCATTGACGACAATTTAGTCAACGCCCAACAAGCCAGAAGAATTTTAGACCGTTTGGTGGGCTATAAACTATCGCCTTTTTTATGGAAAAAAGTGATGAGGGGGCTGTCCGCAGGCCGAGTGCAATCAGTGGCGGTAAAATTAATTTGCGACCGAGAAAAAGAAATTGAGGCCTTTATTCCCCAAGAATATTGGAGCGTTGTTGCTTCGCTCCTCAAACAAAATGTCATCCTGAGCGATAGCGAAGGATCCCAACCGCGAGATTCTTCGCCTACGGCTCAGAATGACAACTCCATTAAAGCTATTCTCGTGGCTAAAGATGGTAAAACCATCAGCAAACTGGAAATTAAAAACCAAGCCGAGGCGGATAAAATACTTCATGATTTAGAAAATGCCCAATACAAAGTGGCCAGCATAGAACGCAAAGAAACCCTTCGTAATCCGCCAGCGCCTTTTACCACTAGCTCGCTGCAGCAAACAGCCGCCAATAAATTTGGCTTTACCGCTAAAAAAACCATGATGGCCGCTCAAAAATTGTATGAAAACGGTTTTATCACTTACCACCGCACTGATTCGCTCAACCTTTCAGCCATCGCCCAGCAAGAAGCGCGAAATTTCATCTGCGAGCAATTAGGCAAAAATTATTGGCCCGGCGCCCCGCGAAGTTTTCAAACCAAAAGCAAAGGCGCTCAAGAAGCGCATGAAGCCATTCGCCCCACTTCCCCGGCGCAAAATACTCCCGAAAAAATTAAAAGCCGGCTCACACCCGAAATGTTCAAGGTTTATGATTTAGTGTGGCGCAGATTTATCGCTTCGCAAATGACCCCGGCTGTTTTTGACGCCACTACTGTTGATATTCAGGCCAATCAATATACATTCAGAGTTAATGGACAAACAATGAAGTTCGACGGCTTCTTAAAAATCTATCTCACTAAATTTGAAGAAACCGACTTGCCGAACTTAGAAAAAAATGAAATTTTGCAACTCAAGGACTTGCTCAAAGAACAGCACTTTACCCAACCGCCCGCCCGCTACTCTGAAGCCACTCTGATTAAAATTTTGGAAAAAGAAGGCATCGGCCGCCCCTCAACTTACGCCCCAACTTTAGACACTATCCAAAACAGAAACTATGTAGAAAAAGACGAGAACAAAAAATTTAAGCCAACCAAAATCGGCTCAACCGTGAACGACCTTTTAACCGAGCACTTCCCGCAAATAGTTGATACGGCCTTTACCGCTAAAATGGAAAAAGAGTTTGACGAAATAGCTCAAGGCAAAGACACTTGGCAAAAAACCATCGCTGATTTTTATTTTCCTTTCGCGGAAAATCTCAAAGAAAAAGAAAAAGCAGTAATTAAGGTAGACCTGACAGAAAAAACCGATAGGGTTTGTCCGCAATGCGGCGGCGAAGTGATTATTCGTCTGGGTAGGTTTGGCAAATTTTACGCTTGCAGTAAATTCCCTAACTGCAAGTTCACTGAAAACATTAAAAAGCCGCCCCTCAACGCGCAGTGCCCTAAATGCGGGGCTGACTTAGTAGAAAAAAATACTAAAAAAAGAAAAACATTTTATGGTTGTTCCAAGTGGCCTGACTGCGACTTTGCTTTGTGGGACAAGCCCACTGGCGAAAAATGCCCCCAATGCTCATTCTTAATGGTGCAAACTGTGCGCAAGCAAATTAAATGCTCTAATAAAGAATGCCCCACCCTCGCCACGCCGAAGCCCAATAGGGCGAAGGCGGGCAAGTCAACCGAAACGGAAAATGGAAATTCTTGACAAGTTAAAAGAAGGCGCAGGAAACCCACAGGCCTTTGACAGGGTGGCGGATTTTCTGCAAAAAACCTTAAATAATGAGGCGGCGTTTTTTCATTACTTAAGAACCGGCCTTTTATTAAAGGACTTGGGAGCAGATGAACCAGCTATTTTGGCGGGCCTATTGCAAGGGGCCCCGGACACTGATGTTATCAAAGATTTTCTGCCATCAGAAATACATCATGAGGTTATTTTCATTATAAAAAAATTTGAACAAATCAAAAATCTCGCCCTGCCTAAAAAAGAACTAAAATTAAAACCATTAGCCAGCTGGGAAAAAACCTTTCTTGATATTCAATCGCAAAATTTAAGAAGAATGTTTTTTGCCATTGCTCAAGACCTGCGGCCTATTTTAATTATTTTAGCCAAATCGTTAGACGAAATGCAAAACCTAAAAGAATTATGCCCGTCGGAATTACGGCTTAAAAAATCATTGGCCGCTTTGGAAATTTTAGCTCCCTTGGCTTATGGTTTGGGTATCAATGAAATCAAGGGCCAGCTGGAAGACGCGGCTTTTCCTTATGTTTTTCCGCAAGAATACCAATGGCTCATCTCAGCGGTTAAAGACAAATACAGCCAAAAAGAAAATTATTTAGCCATTATGAAAATAGCGGTTGAGGAAGCGCTCAAAAACGAAAACATTCAGGCCATGATCATTCAAGCCCGAGCCAAGCATTATTTTTCTTTGTATCAAAAGCTGTTGCGCCACAATATGGACATTGAAAAAATCTACGACTTAGTGGCCTTGCGTATCATTGTGCCCAACATTGAGGCCTGCTATCAGGCCTTGGGCGCGGTGCATAAAAAATGGCAGGCCTTGCCCGGACGAATCAAGGATTACATCAGCTCGCCCAAAAACAACGGCTATCGGGCTTTGCATACTTCAGTCATTGGCGAGCAAAATAAGTTTGTGGAGTTTCAAATTAAAACCATGGAAATGCACCAAGAATCTGAATACGGCGCAGTGGCGCATTTATCTTACAAAGCCAAAAACATCAAAGAAAAAACCTATCGCCGCCAATTTTACTGGCTTGATCAATTAAGAAAATGGCAGGAGGAAATCAAAGAACCCGGCAAAATTGCTGAATTCGTTAAATCAGAGCTGTTCAAAGACCGTATCTTTGTTTTCACGCCTAAGCAAGATGTCATTAATCTGCCTAAGGGTTCAACCCCGCTTGATTTTGCCTATGCCATACACAGCCAAATCGGCGAACACACCAAAAGCGCTATTATTGACGGCAAAATCGCGCCCTTTAATCAAGCTTTATCCACCGGCCAAACCATAGAAATTATCATCAGCAAAGCCAAATCGCCCTCGCTGGATTGGTTAAAAATTGTTAAAAGTCATCAAGCCAAAAAGAAAATCAAAAACTTTTTAGAAAAGGCCTACGGGCTTTCCATTAAAGAAGTTAAAAAAACAACTTTTAGAGAAAAAAGAAATTCTTTGTTGAATAAAATTTTACCGCTGCGCAAAAAAGAGCCAAAAATTTTAGTCGGCGGAGTAAGCGGTATTATGACGCGCTTGGGCAAGTGCTGTTCGCCCAAGCTCGGCGACAGCTTAGCCGCGTTTATTACCCAGGGAGAGGGTGCCTCTATCCACACGACCAACTGCCCCAACCTCAAAGAACTCTCGGAAAAATGGCCCGAGCGAGTCCTCCCCGCTATCTGGCAATAAACCCCCCGCTGTTTAATTCTCGCGATCGCGAGAATTAAACACAATGACCTTGAACAAAACAAAATTTATTGTAAGATGAAGTTGCATCGCCGAGGTGGTGGAATGGTTTACACGTGCGACTCAAAATCGCATGGGCGCAAGTCCGTGAGGGTTCGAGTCCCTCCCTCGGCACAAAATTACTTATTTAATTTATGAAAATCGGCGTTATTGGCAGTATGCAATATACGGAAAAAATGATAGAAGCTCGCGATGAACTTATTAAGCTGAAATGCCCTATTGCCAGTCAGAAATTGAGGCAGTCAAGCCAATAATTATCAATGAAGATTTGTCATTGATTAAATAGACAGCTTGATAATTTTAATCGCTTTGCCGTTTATTAAAGCATCAGCGATTTTTTTGTAAGCGGAATATAAAATCCGCTGATAAGTGCTTTGAGAAGTGCGCATTTTCTTGGCCGCTTCTTTTTGTTCTAAATCATTGATATGGCGCAAACGAAAGGCCTCCATCTCCTCGGTGGTAAGTTCTACAATTTCAAGAAACCTCATCGGTACTCCTTGGGGCTTGAAATAAGTTATATTTGGATTAAATTCTATTTTTCGGTAAAGTCGTGGTCTTGGCATATTTTTATAAATATTATTACTTAACTAATAGTTCGACCTTTACCTATTATCTATTATGGGTATACACCCACAATGATTTCTTGTCAATAGTTAGAAAACCTGATAAAATAGTAAGAAATTACAGCTTATGGAAATAAAAGGCAAACTGAATGAATTCGGCTTAAATCCCGGCAATGCCGTTGTGATTGGCTCGGGCATCTTGAATGCTTTGAAAATTCGCGGGAGCAATGATATTGATGTGGTTGTAACTTTAGAAAAGTATCAAAGTTTGGCTTTAGACAGCCGTTTCAAAAAAGAAATGAAGCCGCGGGCGAGAAATACCGACAAGCGACCTCTTGGAAATTATGACCGACTGGACTGTGCTGGGCGAAACCTGGACTTTTGATAATCTTTTGGAACATTCAGTTGTCATAGACGGCGTTAGATACAACACCGCGCAATTCTTACTCAATGTCAAACGAAGCTGGCTCGTAAACGATGATGTCCGACAAAAAGATATAGACGATGTGAAACTGATGGAAACTTATCTTAAAAACGCGCATGAATAAATACGAACAAAATAAAATCAAGGACTACCAACACTGGACGGTTTATGTTCACGAAAACCAAAGTTATTTGGGGCGGTGCGTGATTGCTTGTAAGCGAGCCAAGGCGGATGATTTAGCCAATGCCAGTCAAGAAGAATTGCTGGAATTTTTGCGAATTATTAACGAACTAAAAAACGCCCTACAAAAAGCGTTTCAAACTGACTGGTTTAATTATTCTTTTTTGGGCAATGCCGACCAGCATTTGCACTGCCACTTTATCCCCCGCTATCAAACCGAGCGAGTTTTTGAAGGTATTGTTTTTAAAGACGAACTCTGGGGACACAACTATAAAACCGACCACAATTTCCAAACCACTGACGAAATTAGAGAAAAAATCAAACAAACTATTCAAAAATTAATAGAGGGCAGACCTCCTGAAAACTGGGAGCCCAGTCTGGGGAGGTCTGCCCTTTGTTAGTTTTTATTTTAGATTCTTCTTAGGCAATCATTTCTTTTATTTTCATCCGAACTATTTTCTCGCTTCGTTCCTGTTCGTCTAATTTTGAAGTGATAAATTTTACTTTGCGTTTAATTTCGGGAATAATCACATACTCCAAGGCATTGACCCTTCTTCTGGTTTTTTCAATTTCATAAGACAAAAGGCGCGAAGAATGTTCATTGCCAGCCAAATCAATCATCAAGGCCAGAGCGTCCCAAAAACTGGTTAAGCTTTGGGCCATACCCAAAGGCGAAGAAAAATCAGAATAGCATTTTACATCGCCCTCAATGACATACTGAAATTTTGGTATCCAAACACTCATGATGTTTTGGGTTTCAACATCTATTTTTATTTTTGCTGATGGCAAAGAAAAAATTTCCTCAACTTCTCCAGAAAGCATATTAGAGGTAGATAAAGCAAATTGTTTTGAAGCGTTTGAGAGCTTCTGCTCTAAAAAATCCCGCTGGGCTTTTGTTTGGCGAATGATTTCCATAAACTTTTTCATCAGCCCGTCGCGTTTTTCTTTCAAAAGCTTATAGCCCCTTTGGGCGGTTTTCCCCTGGCGTTTTAGCTTCAAAAGCTCCATTCTTGTTGCCTTAATATTTTCCATTTTGAAAATTGAAAATTAGTAAATTGAAAATTTAAGAAATATCTAAAAGATATTTTTTTATGTGTTCTTCTTTTACTCTCTTCATTTCATCCTTTGGCAAAATGCCGATTAATTCCCAACCCAAATCCAAAGTTTGCTGAATTGTTCTGTCCTCTTCGTAGGCTTGATTAACAAACCTTTTTTCAAATTCATCGGCAAACTTCAAATATTTTTTATCAACATCGGTTAAAGCCGATTCGCCCAAAATCAAAGCTAACTCTCTTGCCTCCTTGCCCCGGGCGTAAAAAGCGAACAGCTGGTTCAAGACGCCCGAGTGGTCTTCTCTGGTTTTTTTATCGCCGATTCCCTTGTCTTTCAGTCGAGACAAGGAAGGTAAAACATCAATCGGCGGATAAAGCCCTTTCTTGTGCAAGTCCCGAGAAAGCAAAATCTGGCCCTCGGTAATATAGCCCGAAAGGTCTGGAATAGGGTGAGTAATATCGTCTTCGGGCATTGTTAAAATTGGAATTTGCGTGATAGATCCCTTTTTGCCTTTTATCCGCCCGGCTCTTTCGTAGATAGTGGCCAAGTCGGTGTATAGATAACCCGGGTAACCTCTTCTGCCAGGAACTTCTTTTCTGGCCGCTGACACTTCTCTTAAGGCCTCGCAATAGTTGGTCATATCGGTCAAAACCACCAAAACCTGCATATCTTTTTCAAAGGCCAAAAACTCGGCCGCGGTTAAAGCGATTCTGGGCAAAATGATTCTTTCCACCACAGGATCGCTTGCCAAATTAATGAACACCACGGCTTTTTCCAGAGCGCCGGTTTTTTTAAATTCGTCAATAAAAAACTGGGCTTCTTCAAAAGTAATGCCCATAGCGGCAAAAACCACGGAAAACTTTTCAATTTCTCCGTTTTCGTTTTTGGTTAAAACCTTGGCCTGCCTGGCAATTTGCGAGGCCACCATAGCGTGCGGCAGGCCGGCGGCCGAAAAAATCGGCAGTTTTTGGCCTCTCACCAAAGTATTCAAACCATCAATAGTGGAAATGCCTGTCTGGATAAAATCATTGGGATATTCCCTGGAATAAGGGTTGATCGGGGAGCCGTTTATATCCAAATATTTCTCGGCCATAATTTCAGGCCCTCCGTCTTTGGGCTTGCCCGCTCCATCAAAAACGCGGCCAATCATATCAATTGACACTCTGAGCTTCATTGTTTTGGCTAAAAATTTTGCTTTGGAATTTTTTAAATTCAAGCCTCTAATATCTTCAAACATTTGAATAATAGCTACGTCTTGAGAAACCTCTAAAACCCGTCCTCTTTTTATTTGACCGTTTTGCATTTCAATTTCCACCATTTCCTCGTATTTAATATTTTCTACTCCCCCGACTACCACCAATGGCCCGGCCGCCTCTTGAATTGTTTTATAAATTTTTAACATATATTAAATTTGTTCTATCTCTTTATTAAGCAAAACAAACTGTTCTAATTCTGTTTCTTTTACAAACTTCATTTTTGAGATCTTTTCTTTTAAGCCGACTGTTAAAATATCCTTGGCTAACTTGCCCTTGTCAATAGCTTCTTCTCCTTTGGTAAAAGTATCAACAATTGTTTTTATCATTAAGTATTGTTTCCTTAAGGAAGTAAAAGAATCAATGTCAATAAAAGCGTTTTGGTGCAAAAAGTCCTCCCTGATCAGGCGGGCGATTTCAAGTAAAAACTGATCTTTTTGCGACAAGGCCTCAATGCCAACCAGCCGAACTATTTCTTGAAGCTCGGCTTCTTTTTGCAAAATAGCCATGGCCTTTTTTCTAAATTCCGAAAAATTTGCTCCGCCCTGCTCGTCAAAAAAATCTTTTAAGTTATCCTCATATAAAGAATAGCTGTTCAGCCAGTTAATGGCTGGAAAGTGGCGTTTATAAGCCAATGAAGCGTCCAATGCCCAAAAAACTTTAGTAACCCTTAAAGTATTTTGGGTAACTGGCTCTGACAAGTCCCCGCCCGGAGGCGAAACAGCTCCCACCACAGTTAAAAACCCCTCTCTGTTATCTTGCCCCAAACACCGCGCGTAACCAGCTCTTTCATAAAAAGCGGCGGTTCGGGAGCCAAGGTAAGCCGGATAACCCTCGTCGCCAGGCATCTCTTCCAACCGGCCGGAAATTTCTCTTAAGGCCTCGGCCCACCTTGAAGTGGAATCAGCCAATAAAACCACCGAATAACCCATATCCCTGAAATATTCAGCGATGGTTATGCCTGTATAAACCGAGGCCTCTCTAGCGGCCACGGGCATATTTGAAGTATTAGCCACCAAAACTGTTCTTTCCATTAAAGGCCGGCCGGTTTTGGGGTCGTTTAATTCAGGAAACTCCATCAACAAATCAGTCATTTCATTGCCTCTTTCTCCGCAACCCACAAAAATAATCACATCTGCGTCCGACCATTTTGCCAATTGATGCTGAACAACTGTTTTGCCCGAGCCAAAGGGTCCGGGCACGCAACCCGCCCCGCCCTTAGCAATCGGAAAGAACATATCAATAACTCTTTGACCGGTTACCAAGCCCAAAGCAGGGGTAAGTTTTTTATTAATTGGCCTGGCGTTTCTAATGGGCCATTTATGGCTTAGGCATACTTCTATTTTTTTGCCATTTTCATCTTTTATTTCAGCAATCATTTGGGCAACTGTATAATCGCCTTTTTCAGCTATAGAATCTATTGCCCCCTTTCTAAAAAAAGAGGGAGCCATAATCTTATGAATTAAAAGCTCGGTTTCTTTTACCTCGCCCAAAATATCTCCGGGCTGAACTTCGTCTCCCTGTTTTTTCAAAGGAATAAAACTCCATTTTTTTTCCGCATCTAAAGCCAGACATTCAATGCCCCGGGCGATAAAATTTCCTGATTTTTTTGCCAAGTCCTTCAACGGCCTTTGAATGCCATCATAAATATTGGCGATTAAACCGGGCCCTAATTCAACCATTAAGGGATTACCTGTTAAATAAACCGGCTCTCCCGGGCCGATGCCTGATGTTTCCTCATACACCTGAATATAAACATCGTCGCCTTTAATTCTGATGACTTCTCCGACGATTTTTTCATTGCCCACCTTAACCACTTCATACATTTGAGCTTGAGGCAAGCCGTTAGCCACCACCAAAGGACCGGCTACCTTAATAATTTTTCCTGTTTTTTCTTGTTCTTGGGACATATATTTAACAAAGTTAATAAAAATTAATTTATGAAATTCTCACTTCCCAAAGCTCTTTCTAAAATTTTTTTTAGCCCCTCTTTAGCTTTAGACGAATCCTTGTTAACACCGGGAATAACCAAACAAGCTGGCAAGGTTTCTTGAAAAAGATCTCTTATTGTTTGTTCATAATTTTGAGCGATATCTTCGGTAATCAGTAAGATAACAAAGTCCATTGCCTTGATCTTTTGTATCGCCTCCAATAATTCGTTCTGCCCCGACACGCCAAATGTCTCAACGCCCAAAGCGCCAAAAGCCAAAACCGATTTGTTGTCTCCTAAAATTCCTATTCGCATATATTCAAGCAATTGGCAGCAAGGCCCTTTCAATTTCTTCCAGAGGCAAATTATTTTCCTTGGCGAATAATATCAACCTGATGTTGGCGTAGCTATTCATCTTTTTTTGAAAAAAAGCCAAGACTTTTTCAATACCGCTGCCTTTTTCTTTTTCTTTTTGGAAAATTTTTTTAGCAATGTAGCCGTCAAGTTTTTTTTCAAGCGCGATGCCCGTATTGCGGCCATGATCTTCGTCAAGTAAAAAAGCAAGCTCTAAAACTTCCAAAAAAATTTTTAAGTTATCACTCAAATCCTCTTCTTTCCTTTGGGCTAATTTTTCAATTTGCGAGCTGGCTAAATTACCCCCCGCTAAAAATGGCTGACTATTTTTTCCTAAAAGGCTTCTCAAATTAGCTACATCAATTTCCAAGCGAACCATTTCTGGCAAAGCATTTTCTTTTTTCGCCATTGCCAGCCTCACTTTCAAATAAGCTCTATCAACCGCTGTTTCAATCATTTGGGAATCCATTGTTTGGCCGTCTTCTTTATTGCTGCTTAAAATTTGGATTGCCTCCAAAACAAGCCTTCTGACATAAAAATTATCGCAATGCTGCGTTAAAGCATTGCTCTTTTCGTTGTTATCTAACAAAACTTTTAAAAAAGATTCTACTTTTTTGTATGGCTCAAGGGAAAATTCAAATGGCTTGAAATTTTTTGTTTCTTTTCCAAAAAAACTTTTTTTAAGAGCGCTTTTTAAGTTAAGGGCGTCAAACTTCAAAAACAAAAAGCTGGCCAATAGTTTTTTATCGTCTAAAATATTGACTAACTTCTTTTTCAAAATGTTTAAGTCCCGCGAAAAAATATCCTCAATATTTTTCTGGGAACCCTCGGCAATTATCTCGCCAAGGTCGGTATCAAACAAAACCATAAAAGCGCTTGCCCTGTCAGGTGATTTTAACATTCTTTCTTGATCAAGGACGCTCAAAATCTTTTTCTCCCAAACATTTATAACTCCCGTGGCAAATTCATACATAGCTTAAGAAAAAAGTATTTTAATTAATTCGGGATTGACTGCTTCCCGCAGTTGGGAAAAGGCCTGAGAGATTCTCAAATCTATTTCAACATCATGGGACTTAAAAATAAACCCTTCTTCGTTTAAGTCGTTTTCTACCCTAATTTCGCTATCCACAAAGCTCCGCAAAACCTTGGCGGTTTTCTCTCCCGCTGAAATATGACCTTTTTTACCATGAGGCAAATAAGACGCTAAATACTTTATCAATTTTTTGAATTCGGTCTCACCAAGACAAGTAACTTTTTCTTCGGCCTCATGGTATATTTCCTTAATCAGGCGATTTTTTTCTTCCTGCATCTTGAAATTCAATCTTATTTGCAACATTTTTTCAAAATCCTCAATTTCCTTGGTCGTTCTTTTAAGCGCCAAATCCATTTGCTCTCTTTGTTTTTTTCTTGTCGCTAAATCATAGTCGTTTTCCAAAGCTAAAAAAGATTCTTCCTTTTCTTTAAGAATTTTCGCGATTTGCTCTTCGGCCTTTTCGTCTATAGCTTTCAGAATATCATCAATCATATTAAATCTTGATACCTTGTATCAATAAAATAGTGGCTAAGAGGCCCAAAACAGCGTATGTTTCCACCATGGCGGCCATAATCACGCCCTTGCCAGCGTCTTGGGGCTGTTTAACTAATATGTTCATTCCAGATACTGAAACTTTAGATTGAAATATGCCAGAGATTAATCCATTAATAGCCACTGGCAAACAAGCGGCAAAAATCATTAAGCCGGTTTGCCAAGCAATGTCAGGCGCGTTGCCGCTTAAAAGCCCAAGCTTGATAATAACCCAAAATGTGCCAATAAATCCGTAAATACCCTGGGTTGAGGGCAAGGCCTGAAGCAATAAGACCTTTCCGAATTTTTCCGGCTCCTCGGAAACCACGCCCGAGCCCGCCTGACCCGCTCGGCCAACGCCGATAATTGAACCAATGCCCGCTAAGGCAACGCACATGGCCGCTCCCAATATCGCTAAAAATAAACCGATCATATTTTTTAATCCAAAGTTCAAAATGCAAAATTCAAAATTTTAGTTTGAAAATTGAAAATTGAAAATTGAAAATTATTTTTTATTCTATTCGACTATATTTTAATTCTGGCTTAATGGGATTGAATCTTTTGCCCCCTCCCTCCAAAAACTTAGGGAAAAATTCCACAAATTGCAGCCTTCCCGAGTGGATAAAAGAACCTAAAGCATTAATCCCTAAATTAAATATGTG
>PFAV01000052.1:0-10643 GCA_002773545.1 bacterium (Candidatus Gribaldobacteria) CG10_big_fil_rev_8_21_14_0_10_41_12
AGGAATAGTTTTGCAACCATCTCATTTAATAATTTTTTTATGCAAAAAATTATTATTAACATTGATGGGGGGTCGCGGGGCAACCCTGGGCCAGCGGCTTTTGGCGTTGTTTTCAGCCATGAGAGCGGAGCTGTTATTAAGAGTTATGGAGAAACCATGGGCATTGCCACCAACAATGAAGCCGAGTATGGCGGCTTAATTTTTGCTTTGAAAAAAGCCAAGCAGATTTTCGGCAAAGAAAATCTCAAGCAATATATTTTTGAGATAAAATCGGATTCCGAACTTTTAGTGTGCCAATTATCTCATCGCTATAAAGTAAACGGCGAAAAAATCCAGCCCTTATTTTTAGAGGCCTGGAATTTGTTGATTGATTTTTCAGTTGTTAATTTTACGGCGGTGCCTCGGGAACAGAATAGTATAGCCGACCGCTTAGTTAACGAGGCGCTAAAAACCGAGGGCAAAAATATAGGGCAGACCTCCTGAAAACTTGCATGCAGTCTGGGGAGGTCTGCCCTATATTTTTGCCCTCGGTTTTTGCCTTAGCAAATCTATAAGCCGAATTCTGTTCTCCGCCCAAGGCGGAGCGCAACCATTTATCTATCCCGGCAGTTGCCTGCGTCGGGTCATGCGAGCTACTTTTCCAGACAGACAACTGAGGGCAGACCTCTTCTAACTTGAATAAATATAATATTCAGTTTAAGAGAGGTCTGCCCTCGGTTGTCTGTCTGGTTTGCTCTTGCTCCCAGGTAAGTATTTAGCCGTTTCACCCTCAAAGTTTCCCTTGAGATTCACCAAGAAAATTTCTCGGTGTTCTTCGCTTCTCAGCTTAGAACGTCTCTGCTCGCAACTCTCGCGTTACCGCGTGTGGGCGTTACCCACTACCTTGCTCCGAGCGCATAATGCGCTCGGGGGAGTTCGGACTTTCCTCTGAACCAATAATTTGATATCATAAGTTCAGCGGTTGCTCAATTTGCTAAGGCGTTTTAATTATAACAAGCATTTAACTTTTGTCAATGTTAAAGAAAATCTTAAATTTTCAAACGCGTACCGTTAATAAAGCGGTTCTTTTTGTTTCAATTGCCACTTTTTTAGGGTATGGCTTAGCCGTTTTAAGAGATAATTTATTAGCTAATTTCTTAAACAATAGCCAAGCGGATGTTTATTGGGCTGCTTTTCGCATTCCAGATTTTGTTTATGGGCTTTTAATCACTGGCGGAGTGGTAGCGGCTTTTTTACCGGTTTTTTCTCATTCTTTCCAAAATAGTCAGGCGTCTGCGCGTCGTTTATTCAATAATGTTTTTACTGTTTTTGGTTTATCGCTGGTAATTTTGTCTGTTTTGTTAGCTATTGGCGCGCCCTTAATTGTCAAGGTGATAGCGCCGGGTTTTTCTTTGCCGCAAAAGACGCAAACTGTCGCTTTGGTCAGGATAATGTTTTTTAGTCCGATTGCCTTGGGCATCTCGGCGATTTTTTCTTCTGTTTTGCAGTATTTTAATTTTTTTGTCGCTTTCTCGCTGGCCCCTTTGTTTTACAATTTAGGTATTATTATCGGGCTTTTATTTTTCTTTCCTAAAATAGGACTTTTAGGGTTGGCTTGGGGGGTTGTTTTGGGCGCTGGCCTGCACCTTTTAATTCAAGTACCCCCTCTTTTGAAAATGGGATTTAGCCCGCGGTTGTTGATTGATTTTCGCTCGTCTGAATTGCGGAAAATTTTTAAGCTAATGACACCTCGTGTTTTCGGCTCGGCCGCCTATCAATTAAACTTAGTAATACTCACCGCCATTGCTTCTACATTGGCGGTGGGCTCTATTAAGATTTTTAATTTATCAAATAATCTTTATGGCGTGCCAGCCAGTTTGATTGGCGTGCCTTTTGCGGCTGTTATTTTTCCAATTCTTTCCCGTTACGCGGCCGCTGGCAATAAAGATAAATTTTTTAGCGCGATTTCGCCTGTCTTGAGAAAAGTTGTTTTATTCGGGGCGCCAGTGAGTTGCTTGATGTTTATTTTAAGAGCGCAAATTGTTAGAATTTTATACGGCACGCAGTTGGCCAGCTCTGGTTATTTTGGCTGGCGGGAAACTCGTTTAACCGCGGCCGCCTTGGGAATTTTTTCCTTGTCTATTTTTGCCGCTTGCTTGATACCTCTTTTAGCTAGAGCTTTTTACGCCCTGCACGACACTAAAACACCTGTAAAAATAGCTGTTTGGTCGGTTATATTAAACTTGTTTTTGGCTTGGTTGTTGGTAGAATTATTAAGGAGCCATCAAGCCATTGCCAATTTTCTTTCTTTTGCTTTTAAGCTAAAAGGCATAGATAATTTATCAATTTTGGCTTTGCCAATAGCCCTATCTTTCTCCACTATTGTTCAATTTTTTTGGTTATCGTATAGTTTGCAAAGAAAAATAAATGTGTCGTATAAATCATTGTTTAATCGTTCCTTTGTTGCGAAAATTTTGCTGGCTTGTTTGATAATGTCAGTGGGCGCTTATATTTTTTTGAGAATAGGCGCGGCCTTTTTAATTATTAACACGGTTTTGGGCATATTTTTGCAAGCGTTTTTAACCGCCTTATTTTCCGCGGCAGTTTATCTGGCAACTTGTTGGCTAATAGGCGTTAAAGAGCCGATTTTTTTAATCAAAGAGTTATTAATATTTTTGAAGAAAAAATTATATGGAAAGCTGTAAAAGCGCGCGCAACTTCGTGATAATCAGCCACATTGACCATGGCAAGTCCACTTTAGCGGACAGGCTTTTGGAAATTACTGGAACAATCAGCCAGGATAAAATGAAAGAACAATTTTTGGATTCAATGGCTTTAGAGCGCGAAAAGGGGATTACTATAAAAATGCACCCGGTTCGCCTTAACTATCAAACGGGAGGTAATAGCTATATCCTAAATTTGATTGATACCCCCGGCCACATTGATTTTTCATACGAAATATCTCGCGCCTTAGCTTGTGTTGAGGGCGCCTTGTTGCTGGTTGACGCGGTTAAGGGCATACAAGCTCAAACGCTTCATAACTTAAACCAAGCGCAAAAACAGGGCTTGGTCATTATTGGCGCTGTTAACAAAATTGATTTGCCTCAAGCTCGCGTTGAACAAACCAGACAAGAGTTAGCTGAAGTACTCAATGTTGAACCCGAAGAGATATTTTTAATTTCTGGTAAAACAGGCGAGAATGTTCCAGCGCTTTTGCAAGCAGTCATTGAAAAAGTGCCTTGCCCCGCAGTATCGGATATCAATAAGCCCCTGAAAGCGCTGGTCTTTGATTCTAAATACGACCCTTTTTCAGGAGTAGTGGCCTATGTGCGTATTTTTGAGGGGAAGATTACCGCTGGAGACAAAATAACCTTTGCGCGCGCTGATTATCAATGCGAAAGCAAAGAGGTTGGTTATTTTATACCCCATCTTGTTCCCGCGCCCTTTTTGGGGCCGGGAGACATTGGCTATATTAAAACCGGCGTTAAGGCGCCAGCTAAAGTTAAAGTAGGGGAAACTATCGCCGGGGTTGCTGATATCGGATATCGGCATGAGGCCGTTGAGCCCTTAACTGGATACAAAGAACCCCAGCCCGTTCTTTATTTAAGCTTGTTTCCCTACAACGCCGATGACTTTGACCATCTCAAAGATAGCTTAGAAAAATTACATTTAAGCGACCCGGCTCTAATTTTTGCCACTGATTCAAAAATGGCCTTGGGCCGAGGTTTTAAGGTGGGCTTTCTAGGTTCTTTGCACGCTGAGATTACGGTGCGGCGACTCAAGGCGGACTTTGGTTTGGAATTAGTCACCACCGCGCCGCAAGTTATTTTTAAGGTGGTGGCTAAAAACGGTCAAGCCCTAATGATTTCTTCGCCTTCGCTTTGGCCTGAAGAAACCGCTATCCAGACGGCTAGCGAGCCCTGGGTAAACTTAGAAATTATCACTCCTAATAATTATATCAGCCAGCTCTTTCCAATTTTGCAGAATTTTGACATTTCTTTGCAAGAAACGAAATTTTTAACTGCCCAGAAGTCAATTTTAATAGCCCAAGCTTCTTTGAGAGAAATTATTAGCGGTGATTTTTATGATAAAATGAAAACTATCACCGAGGGTTATGGTTCGTTTAGCTTTGAGCAGACAGGGTATCGCTCTAATGATTTAGTAAAACTGGACATTTTGATAGCCAATGAGCCCTGCGAACCCTTTGCCAGGATTGTGCCCAGAGGAAAGGCCTACGAGATTAGCAGAAAATTTTTACTGAAACTTAAAGATGTTTTGCCATCCCAGCAATTTTTAGTGAGCTTGCAAGCGGCAGTGGGCGGCAAAATAATAGCTCGCGAAAGCATTTCGGCTCGCCGCAAAGATGTTACCGCCCCGCTTTACGGGGGAGATGTTACTCGCAAAAGAAAACTTTTGGACATTCAGAAAAAAGGCAAAAAGGACTTACAAAGCAAAGGCCAGGTGAGAATACCGCCTAAGGTGTTTTTAGAAATGCTCAAAGATTAATAATTAGAAAAGCGGCCAGAGCAAGCTAGCCACCATGGAAAAAGCTATTAAAGAAATTAAAACAACCCAGATTATTTTGAATATTTTCTTTGTTTTCATTTTTTGTTTTTTATGTTAAATTTATAAATTATAATGCGAAAATCATTAAAATTCAAATCGAAACCACACAAAAAGTTTTACTGGGTTTTATTAGTTTTTGGTTTATTGGTTTTTGTTATTGGTTTGATTGTTGGCAATATTGAATTGTCTCGTAAAAGGAGCGTTCTTAAAAATAATCTGCTTGACCTGCAAGGTAAGTTGGAAAGAGCTGATAAAATATCAAGTCAGCCAGCCCAAGAAAGCTCGCCCGCTTATTTAGAAAAAATGGCCAGAGAACAGTTAAATTTAATGAAACCGGGAGAGAGTGTGGCGGCTTTTCCTGAAAAATTAGAAGAGGAATATGACAAGACGGAAGGGCTTTTGCAGAAAATTAAAGATAAGCTGAAATAATTTTTTGCGGGGTTAGTTGAGTGGCTCAATGCAACCTTCCCAAGGTTGAGAGGCGGGTTCGACTCCCGTACCCCGCTAATTAATTTTCAATTTACGAATTTTCAATTTTCAAACAATTTTCAATGAGCTGAACCCGTTTGAAAATTAAATAATTTGATATTGATAATTGATTGAAAATTGATAATTGTAAATTTATTAATGCCAGAGTAGCTCAGTTGGTAGAGCAACTCTTTCGTAAAGAGTGGGTCGGAGGTTCGAATCCTCTCTCTGGCTCTTTTTTCTCTCAATGAAAAGTGCTATACTGGGGCTATGAAGAATTGCGTTGAACAATTGGCTGACATCGCTAAAAAGCTCCAGTTTTTGGAGCAATGTCTTTGACAAAGAATGTTTTGATTTTTTCTTAAAAGAAATTGCTGATTTGAAAGAAATGCTTGATTTGGGTTTGATTGAAACAGCTAAAGACAAAGAAAGTTTTTCAGCGAAGATTTCCTCTTTGGAAAGAAACCTGCAAGAGAACAAAAAAAAGATATTTTTAAATGGCAAATACGATAAGTGTGCGGCTATTCTGACCATTAAGTCGGGAGCAGGGGGCAGAGATGCTCAAGATTGGGTGGCCATGCTATTGAGAATGTATCAAAAATACTGCGAACAAAAAGAGTGGCTTTGCAAAACTTTGTCGCAAAATTTCGCGGAGGGGGGAGGCCCCGAAGGCCGAATTGGCGTTAAGGAAGTATCTTTGGCTATTGAAGGAGATTTTGTTTATGGTTTTTTGAAAAGAGAGGCCGGCGCTCATCGTTTAGTGAGAATATCGCCTTTTTCAAATAAGCAATTGCGACAAACTTCTTTTGCGCAGGTTGAGGTGGCTCCTCAGGTATCGGATAAAGAATACGATGTAATCCTTAAGCCAGACGACTTAAAATTAGAAACATTTCGTTCAGCCGGGCATGGCGGACAAAATGTCAATAAACGTGAAACAGCCGTGCGCCTAACTCATTTGCCCACCGGCCTGCAAGCGACTTGTCAGGTAGAGCGGACACAAGCTATGAATAGAAAAATTGCTTTGGCTGTGTTGGCCGCCAAGCTATCCGCCAAGCGCGAAACAGCCAGAAGCCAAGAGCTTACCACTGAACGCGATAAAACAAGGTCTTTGATAAATGGCGGCAAGAAACAAACAGCTGATTTTGGCCGACAAATTAGATCTTATGTGTTACACCCTTATAAATTAGTCAAAGACCACAGAACCGGTTTGGAAACTTCGGATGTTGAAGGAGTTTTGAATGGCAAGATAGACCAGTTTATCCAAGCAGAAATTAAAATCTATGATTCAATTCCAAAATGTTACTAAAATTTATAATAGTTACCTTGAACCCATTACAGCGGTGCGAGATATTTCCTTTTCTATCAAAGAGGGCGAGTTTGTTTGTGTGGTGGGCAAGTCGGGAGCTGGCAAAACAACTTTGATTAAACTTTTAACCGGCCACGAAAAACCCAGCCAAGGCCAAGTTTTTTTTAAGGAAGTAGATGTGCATAATGTTCCTTCAAACACCTTGCAAAAAATGCGCCGCAAAATAGGTGTTGTTTTTCAGGATTATAAATTATTGCACGGGAAGACAGTTTTTGAGAACCTAAGCTATGTGATGCAGGTTATCGGGATATCCGATACTGATATTAAGAGAGATGTGGAGCAGGTCTTGGATATTGTGGGTTTGGAATCAAGGGCTTGCAGTTTCCCGCAGGAATTGTCGGGCGGCGAAAAACAACGCTTAGCCATTGCCCGAGCCCTGATTCATCGGCCCGAACTTATTGTGGCCGATGAACCAACTGGCAATTTGGATTTATACAATACCTACGAAGTGGTCAATTTATTAAAAAAAATTAACCAGTTGGGCGCGACTATTATTTTAGCCACCCATGACAAAGAAATTGTTGATGGCTTAAAAAAACGAGTAATTACTTTGGAATTGGGCAAAATTATCTCCGACGAAGCGCAAGGCAGGTTTATTTTATAATCATATGTTGTGGTTAAATCTTAAAAGAATTATTCATTTGGCCTGGCAGAGTTTTACGCGCAACAAGGGCCTAAGCTTTCAGGTAATTTTTATTATGGCGGTGGCCGTGTTTTTTGTCGCCTCTTTTTTTATGGCGCGAGGCATTGGCTTGACTTTATTAACTGAAATTGAAAAAAGGGTTGATATTTCTATTTATTTCAAGGCCAATATTGCCGAGCAGGATATCTTAAAAGCCAGAGACCAGATTGCTTTATTTTCGGACAAAATCAAGCGCATTGATTATGTTTCCCCGGATGAGGCCTTGTCTCTTTTTAAGCAAGAGCACCAAGATGATCCTCTTTATTTGAATGCTTTGGACGAAATTGAAGTGAATCCCTTCCTGCCTTCATTAAATGTTTATTCGGAGGACCCAGCCTACTATGCTAAAATTTCTAATTTTTTCAGCGACGAGACCCGCGAGAGTATGGTAGAAAAAATTTCTTATGAACAGCCCAAAAACAAGCAAGCCATTGAGCGGCTGTTTGCCATCTTAAAAACTGTGAAGATTATCGGCTTGATAGCGGCAATTCTTTTGGGGCTTTTGGTAATTGTGATTACGGCTAACATCATCAATCTTACTTTCGCGATTTTGCAGGAAGAAATTGCCACTATGAAATTAGTGGGAGCGAGCAATTGGTTTGTCAGGGGGCCTTTTATAGCGCAAACTATTTTTTACGGTTTATTCGCCGTTTTGATAGTTGATATCTTGTCTGGGGCGGGAATTTATTTTTTCAATTTGAAAGCCGGCAGTTGGCTTTTGGGTTTTAATGTTTTTGATTATTTTTGGCGGAATTTACCGTTTATTTTTATCAGTCAATTAGCTTTTGTTTTATTGCTTGGCGTGGCGGCGACTTTTTTAGTGATGCGCAAGCGCCTAAAAGCATAGGACTATCCGATATGCGGGGTGGTGCAATGGTAGCACTTCACGCTCTGGACGTGGAAATTTAGGTTCGAATCCTAACCCCGCAGCTGTAAACAAAAAACAGAGGGCAGACATAGGTTTGCCCTCTGTTTTTTGTTTGCTTGACATTTCGGAATATCGATATGTTGACATGTTGAGGGGGGTGAGTTATCCACAGGTTGACTGGGTATATATGTAAGCTACAATTAAGTAGTTATAAGTATTTCTTATCCAATATCGGATTACGATGACAAGCCAAGAAATCAAGACAAATAACTACATATCGCTAACCGAGGCCGCGGAAAAATATACTAATTATTCGCAGGAGTATTTAAGTTTGCGCGCCAGACAGGGTAAACTTAAAGCAGTCAAGATTGGCCGTAATTGGCTGACAAAAAAAGATTGGGTGGAAGAGTATCTGGCTGTATTCAACGGCCACGGCGAGGCCATTACCCATAGTTTATCCGATACAAAATCATTAACAAAAATAAGGACTAATGGCTGGCGTCAAAAAAAATCAACTACGGAAAAGTTAAAACTTTTTTCCTTGAGCGAGTTAGAAAATTATAGCGGCTATTCGCAGGAGTATTTAAGCTTGAGAGCCAGACAGGGCAAACTTAAAGCAGTCAAGATTGGCCGCAACTGGTTAATCGCTAAAGAATGGATTGATGAATATAAGAGCCAGGTTAATGGCAATGATAATGGCTTGGCCATTGAAACTGTCAGAAATATCTGGCAAAATTTGGCCAGCCAGCCGCAAAAAATTTCTCAAGCAGTAAGCTATTTCTCACAACTGCTTAAAAAGCAGAGCGCTGTTTTGTTAGCCGCCGCTATTTTGATTTTTTGTTCGGCCGGGTTAGTTTTCGGTTTTCCTTATATTGATAACTTGCAGGAGGCGGTTAAAAAAACAACATTTGAAAATTTTGATGTCATTCTGAGCCAGCAGGCGAAGAATCTCCATAGTTGGTTTAAGACCCTTCGCTCCACTCAGGGCGACATCTCATATCAGTTAAATGTTACTGGCAATGATTTTGTCAGCTTTTTGGGCGAGCAGAAATTTACTTTGCGGATTATTCTGCAAGATGAATTTCAAAGTTTGTCTCGCTTGGCCAATAATTTTTTCCAAAAAGAAAAGCAACTTGTCTCTACTGATTTAGTTGATACCATATCAGCCGCGGAAGATTTAGAAAATTATATTGAAGAGGGGATAGGCGGATTTTATGATAAAAATTATCAAGCAGTAAATTTTCTTAAACAAGCTCCAGTAATTGGCAAATTATTCAAACAATCATTTTTTGTTTTGCGGGATGTGGCGGGACTTGAGGCCATGCATCGTCAACGGGAATTAAGGCGAATTTTTAAGGTGTCCAAACTAATATCAGATAGCTGGCAGATAGACATAGATTTTGCTGAAGTCAAAGAGGGGATTGTTGACGAAGTTCATAATCAGTTAAGTATTTTTAATGATAAGAATAGCGCTGTCGGCCAAGCTTTGGTTTTTGGCGAACAAGAAATTAATAAATTATTCAACCAAGCGGCGGTTAATTACTTAAATGGTCAGGAAAAATTGTTAATGGCGTTAATGGTTTGGACAGAGCAATTAAACGCGGCTGGCAACGCCGTAATAACATTTATAGATGGCTGGCAGGCGGGTATTGAAAATAAAGCAGGGGATTATTGGACAACCAGCCAAGATAATTGGCAATATAATTGGCGAGCGGTTATTGCCGTGGTTAATCAGCGGGGTGGCAAATTGGCCAATAACCTTGAAAATTTCAGCGCCAACTTATTGGAAAATGCTCAACAGGGTATGGCCTGGTTGATGATTGGTTCGTTTGATAACGCCGAAGAGTTTTCTTTGGCTTTTTCCGCAAAAATTAAATTTTTTGCTAATTTAACTTCGCAGAGCTTGCGGGCCACCTCGCAAATTGCTTGGGATAGCGCTCAAATCAGCGGCAACGCCATTGGCGATAAAATTGTTGAGGGTATAGGGAATACCGCCAGCAGTTTGCGTTCTCTTACATATAGTATATATAATCGGACCAGCGAAGGGCTGGCAGCGGGCTATAAATTTATCACCAGGCCTTGGCGAGGAAAGCCAACTCAACAATTGGCTAAAACTGTTAGCCCATCTACGCAAATTATTTCCACCACCACTTTGTCTACTTCATCGGCCCAAGAAATGATTGCTCAATTAACGCCCAAAGAAATAATAAGCGAGTTAATTGAAGCAGTTGCGCCATCTCAAGTCGCGGTTGCTAACACTATAAACACTATAAACACCATAAACACCATCAGAGAGATTGTGAAAATTGATGAAAGCTCTCTCGTTTTAATTAGGTCCCAAATTGCTGAACTGCAAAGGAATGTCGCTAAAGCCGTGAGCGCTGACGATCTTAAAGAGTTGCGAAATTTGCTAACTAAAATTCAATCTACTCCGCCAACTTATTCGGTGGCCTCTGCTTCGCCAGCTTATATCGGCTCAACCGGTTTGCAAATCAGCGGCGGAACTAATTTGAATTCGTTAGGGGTGAGTAGCTTGGTTGGTATTAGTCAATTGTCAGTAGGGGGTTCGGTAGTACTTGGCCAGACCTCCGGTGATCTTTTGACAGTTAATTCTTCCGCTGAATTTTTGGCTGATGCTGATTTTCATAAGAATGTTGGTATTGTAGGCAATTTAACTAGTGGCGGAGCGCTAAACTTTGGCACAGCCAGAGGCG
>PFAV01000052.1:10658-11126 GCA_002773545.1 bacterium (Candidatus Gribaldobacteria) CG10_big_fil_rev_8_21_14_0_10_41_12
TTTCAACTTCTTCACCGCAACTAACAGTGGCTTATGACGGCTCTCATTATTTTACCGTTGCTGTTACTTCTGTTGGCAGTTCTACGCTTGCTGGAACCGGCGCCTTGAATTTAACAGGCAACGGGGCTTCTGTTTGGCAAACTGTTTCGTCTCCCTTAACTATTAAAACCGACACCACTGGCGATATCTTATTGTCGTCGGCTGGCAACTTTACTGAAAAGTTTGCCACCAGTTCGGCTTACACTTTATATCAGGGCGAAACAGTTAGATTGGCCATCAATACTGCGGGCAATATTTCTTTGGTTGCTAGTTCAACCATTGATTTAACCGGCAACACTACCATCACTGGCAACGCCACCACTACTGGTAATTTATTTGTGGGCGGCAATACCACCACTACAGGCAACGCGGTTATTTTAGGCAACTTAATGGTGAGCGGCACCTCTACTTTAACTGTTACTTCGGCCA
>PFAV01000052.1:11180-13790 GCA_002773545.1 bacterium (Candidatus Gribaldobacteria) CG10_big_fil_rev_8_21_14_0_10_41_12
TGCCCTTCATTGCCGCTGGCGGGTTGCTGTCGCAAGACAACGGCAATCTTTTCTGGGATAGCGCCACCGCTCGGCTTGGCGTGGGCACTACCTCGCCCGCGGCCAAGCTCACAGTGGAGGGCGACACTTACATTAGGGGTAATAGCACCACTACTGGCAGTTTATTTGTGGGGGGCAATTCGGTTATTTTCGGCACCTCTTCTTCAAGCAACTTAATAGTTAATTCGGCGGTTGCTTCCAATCTTATTCCTGACCAAAACGCCTCGCGCGATTTGGGCTCGGCCGCTTATTTTTGGGATAATTTTTATATTGATAGCATTGTCGCTAATAATCTCTCGGTTGCTTCAACCAGCATTGCTGGCACGAACAGCAATGATTTTGTCATTAATTCAGACAATGCCACCGCCGACACCGAAACCGAAAATTTGATTTTCTTCCGAGGCATTGTCGTGCCCAATGCTTTGCTAACCTGGGACGCCACTGCTGACCGATTTGATTTCAACCAGCCGGTCTTTATGCAAAATGATTCTTCTACCACCACGGTAATATCTTTAGATGTGCGAGGCAAAGCCAGTCAAATTGCTGATTTGTTTAGGGTGGCTTCTTCCTCGGAAGAATCATTTTTTAATATAACCGCCAATGGTTTGGCGGGCATTGGCACTTCCAGCCCGGCGGCCAAATTAGCTGTGGAAGGGGACTCATTTTTCCGGGGCAATACTACTACCACTGGTAATGTTTTTATCGGCGGAACGCTACTATCACCGACCTCTTCGTTTCCAATATGCTTACTACCGCTTACTTGAATGCTGGCGCTGTTGCGGGCCATCTTATTCCTTCAGTCAATAATAATTATAATGTGGGTTCCACTGATTACCGCTGGAACCAGGGCTGGTTTAGCACGCTTAATATCGGCACCTCTACTTGGTCAATCAATCAGCCTGACAACCAACGACTATCATTTTGGAACAACGCCTCGGGAACAGGCGTAGAAAAATTAACCATGACGCAAGCTGGTTGGCTTGGTCTGGCCACTTCATCGCCTTCAGCTATGATAGCCATTGTTAGCACAACCACTGCGCCGGCTTTGCAAATTTCTTCTTCTACTGGCGCGGTGGATTTTATAGTTAATCAATATGGCAATGTGGGCATTGGAACATCAACACCGTCGGCTAAGCTGGCTATTGCTGGAGCGGAGGGTATTAATAGCCTGAACATTGCTTCTACCACTGGAGTTTCAATGTTGTCGCTTGACCAATATGGCAATTTGGGCGTGGGTAAAGCAGGGGCTAGCCGCAGAGTGGAAATTTTTGACGCTGTTAATCCGCAATTGCGTCTTTCACAAGCCAGCGCTAAATACAGCGAGTTGCAAACAAACTCTTTGGGCGATTTGATTATTGCCAGCAACTTGGGCCAGTTATTCAAAACCGACAGCAATGATTACGGCGTGTCTGTTGGCCAAGACAGCGGAGTTAATTTGGCCGACACTGAAGCGCAATTTAATACTGCTTTGGGCTGGCAGTCGTTATACACCGCCACCAGCTCTGATTACAACACCGCGGTTGGTTTTTGGTCGCTGTATCATAACGCGGCTGGCGAGCGCAACGCGGCTTTAGGAGCTAGCGTTCTTTACAGCAATGTGTCTGGCAGTATCAATGTTGGCGTGGGCGATAACGCTCTTTACAATAATACTATTGGCAGTAATAACACGGCTTTGGGCGGCAATGCTTTATTATGGAACCAAACAGGCGAAGCCAATACAGTCATAGGCAGTTCCGCTGGGGGCGCTAACTTTGGTTCAATAGTTAATAGTTCTTTTTCCAGCTCAACTATTATTGGCGTTAAGGCTGGCTATAATTTGGGCTCTGGTTCAAAAAATACCTTGATTGGCTATCAAGCGGGTGATTCTTTAACTACTGGCGAAAACAACATTATTATTGGCTACGACCAAGATAGTTTACTGGCTGGCGCTTCTAATTTTCTCAATCTCGGCGGCTTGATTTACGGCGATTTGAGTTTAGGCAAGGTAGGTATTGGCACGACAAATCCTTCTTCTCCTTTAGATATTATCTCCACTACTACAATAACAAGCGGAGATGCTAAGGTTCAAAATATTTCTCTTATAGTTAATCCTTCAGCTACTTCATCGGCCAGTTATTATGGCTCAATGTCTATCGCGGATTATCAGGCAAATTATCCAATAAATTCTGGATATTTTACGATAGGTGATTGGGGCGAGGGCAGAAATAGCGGCACAGCTACTTTGGAAAATGTGGTTGGTGGTTGGTTCAGGGCGGCCAATACTTCATCAGGCACAATCAACGATGCTTATGGCGTAGTTGGCCAGGCGCGCAATAGCGGCGTTGGCGCTATGGTGAGAGGCTATGGCGTAGTGGGCGCGGCCCGCAACAATTCCAGTGGAACCATTACTGACGCTGTGGGGGTGTGGGGCGATATTATTAATGCCGATGCCGCAGGTGTAATTACTAATGCTTACAATATACGAGCAACTGTTCCTTATTCCAATGTTGGCACCATTCAAAATCTTTACGGTGTTTATATTGACGCGCAATCGCCAACCGGCGGCGGGACTATTGCAAACAAATGGGCTTT
>PFAV01000031.1:0-1682 GCA_002773545.1 bacterium (Candidatus Gribaldobacteria) CG10_big_fil_rev_8_21_14_0_10_41_12
CGGCGCTGATTTCACCACTTTTGCTGAAGCCAACGAGGGCTTGTTTAGAATACAACAAAACAAAAACTTACCTATGCTAAGCTCTTGCTGCCCCTCATGGACGCGGTTTGTTGAGGTTTATTGGCCGCAATTTATTCCCCACCTAGCCACCACTCGCTCGCCTCAAGTTATTTTAGGCGGGCTGATTAAAACATATTGGGCTAAGCAAAAAAATATCGCCCCGGAAAATATTATAGTGGTTTCAGCGATGCCTTGCATTGCTAAAAAATACGAAATTACCAAAGAAGAGCTAAAAATAAACGGCTTAGCGCCAGTTGACTATGTTCTAACTACCCGAGAGCTGGCCCGGCTTTTCAAAAACCGTCGGATTGATTTGCCAAACTTAGCTACAGAATTACCCGACGAACTTTTAGGAGATTATTCTGGGGCTGGTGTTATTTACGGCGCAAGCGGCGGAGTGATGGAGTCAGCCCTGCGTACCGCTTACTTTTTGGCTAATGCTAAAAATAAAAAAATTAACTTTACTAAAACGCGAGGCCAGCAAGGCCTTAAAATAGCCGCCATAAACTTAGGAAAAATGAAAGTTAAAGTAGCGGTGGCTAATGGCTTGGCCAATGCGGTGGAAATTTTGAAAAATTTTGAAAAATTCAAAAATTTCGCCTGCATTGAAGTGATGGCCTGCCCGGGCGGCTGTATTGGCGGGGGCGGCCAGCCCTTGCCCTCTACCCCAGAAATTCGCCAAGCCCGGGCTGATGGGCTTTACCAAATTGATAAAGAGAAAAAATTAAGATTGGCGCACGAAAACCCAACCCTGAAAAGAATTTATCAGAACTTTTTAACCAACGAGGCAATAATAAAAAAAATCTGCCACACAAAGTATCAATAAAAAATTATGCAAACAAAAATTTTGGCTCTCAATAAATCTCTCACTGTCAGCCTAACAACTTTCGCAGTCCTTCTGGCCATTGCCATTGTTGCCCCTTTATTACATAACCAGCTCGTTACTGGCGCTATTGTCAACGCGGTTTTGTTTTTGGCCACAGTAACTTTGGGCTGGACGGCCGCTGTAGCTATTGGCGCTTTGCCCAGCTTAATCGCGGCTGTGAGCGGTACCCTGCCTGCCCCGCTTATTCCCATGATTCCTTTTATTATCACGGGCAATGCTATTTTGATTACTATTTTTTATTTGCTGAAAAATAAAAAATATTTTCTTGGCGCGATTTCAGCTAGCCTTTTAAAATTTCTCTTTCTTTATTCAGCCAGCGCGACTTTATTCCAATTTCTCCTACCGCAAAAGCTCGCTCCGCAAATGGCTCAAATGATGTCCTGGCCCCAACTCATAACCGCTCTGTTTGGCGGCCTGCTCGCTTTCGCTTTTTTGCGGTTTCATGAAAACAAAAATGCAAATAAAAATCTTTAACAACGGCTTGGAAAAATTTATCCAGTCATTAGAGAAATCAACAATTGCTAAAACCTTGCGAACAATTGATTTGCTTGAAAAATTTGGCTATGACTTAAAATTTCCTCACTCAAAGAAAATAGCTAAAAACCTTCTTGAATTAAGAATTCGTGGCAGACAAGAAATTCGCATATTCTGAGATGGTTGCAAAACTATTCCTGCTGCAATTTTATCTTTTCGGCTGCGTCATCGTCAGACTTCGCAAAATGCTTTTCGCCGTAGC
>PFAV01000031.1:1704-13554 GCA_002773545.1 bacterium (Candidatus Gribaldobacteria) CG10_big_fil_rev_8_21_14_0_10_41_12
TATTCTTTTGAACGGGTTTGTCAAAAAATCGCGAAAAACTCCTCAAAAAGAAATCAAGTTAGCCCTTGACTTTCTATGGCGTCTTGACTAATATAACATATATGTTATCCTTATTTATATGTCAAAAACTTATCAACAACTAAAAATAAAATTGCTAAAAAATAGAGAAACAAAAAAAGCCTACAACGAATTAGGAGCAGAGTTTTCTTTGATTGAAGCGGTTATTGAAAAACGACTTGAAAAAGGTTTAAGCCAAAAAGAACTTGCTCAAATGATTGGCACAAAACAATCCGCGATATCTCGCTTTGAAGCCGGGGGCTATAACCCCACAATCGCCTTTTTACAAAAAATGGCTTGCGCTATGGGCTTAAATGTAAAAATCTCTTTAACTGAAAAATAATATGAAAAAATCGCTTATCATTGCTATTATCGTCTTAGTTGTTATTGTCGGGGGCAGTGTTAGCTTTGTTTTGCTACAGCCCAAGCCCTCGCCCTATGAATTCGCCACCGTGGCCAAGCAAAACATCATTCAAGAAGTGAATGTTACGGGCAAGGTTAAACCAGCCGAGGCGGTTGATTTGGCTTTTGAAAAAAACGGCAAGATTAATAAAATCTATAAAGAGGTTGGCCAGCCCGTGAGCCAAGGGGAAGCGATCTTGTCATTGGACAGCTCCGAATTGCAATCACAATTAAACCAAGCGCAAGCCCAGCTGGAAATTCAACAAATCAATTTGCAAACACTGCAAAAAGGCGCCCGACCAGAAGAAATCAGCGTTTTACAAACTAAATTGAGCAACGCTCAAAAAACGCTGGTTGACACCCAAAGCAAAGCCGCTTCGGACTTGGCTAATCTTTATGACAATGTTACTGACATTTTGCATTCAGCCTACTCTGAAGCCGACGATGCTGTTAACAAACAAATTGACGACCTTTTTAGCAACGCCAACACCGACAGCCCGCAACTAACCTTTCAAACCGCTAATTTCCAATACGAAATATCAAGCGAACAGCAAAGAGTGGCCAGTCGGGACGGCTTAAAAGAATTCAAAAAAATTTTAGAAAACTTAAATTCAAACTATGCTGACTTGGACTTGGCCTTAACAACAAGCGAACAAAAGTTAGCTGTGGTGAGGGATTTTCTCAACACGCTTACTTCAGCCCTCAACTCTTCCAGTAATTTATCTGCCTCTACCCTTACCGCTTACAAGGGCTTTGTTAACACCGGCCGAACCAATATCAACGCGGCTATCACCACCATTAACACTCAAAAACAATCAACTGCCAGCCAAAAAATAACCAACCAGCAAAACATCACCACCGCTCAAAATAATCTGGACAACGCCCAAAAGGACTTAGACCTAAAAAAAGTTGCGGCCACCACCGAGCAAATCCAAGAAAACGAAGCGCAAATCAAATCAGCCCAAGCCAACATTCAAAATTTGGCTATACAAATAGCCAAAACAACCTTGCGCTCGCCGCTTGACGGCATCGTCAGCAAGCAAAGCGTGAAAATCGGCCAAGTTATCACCGCCAATGTTATTGTTGTTTCAATCATCTCCCAAGCCAACTTTCAGATTGAAGCCAATATAGCAGAGGCGGACATCGCTAAAATTCAAATAGGCAACCAAGCCAAAACAACCTTAGACGCTTACGGCTCAGATGTTATTTTTTCAGCGCAAGTTATTAAAATTGAGCCCGCTGAAACAGTCATTGAAGGCGTGCCCACCTATAAAACAACTTTTAACTTTACAAAAAACAGCGACAAAATAAAATCAGGTATGACCGCCAACATTGATGTTTTAACGGCTCAAAAAGAAAATGTTTTGGCTGTCCCCTATCGGGCAATTATTGCCAAAAACAACGAAAAAATAGTCCGCATTATCAGCGGCGAAAAAATTGAAGAACGCAAAGCGCAACTTGGCTTGCGAGGCTCGGACGGTTTTGTAGAAATAACCAGCGGCTTAAATGAAGGCGAAAAAATAATAACATTTGAAAAGAAACGATAATAAAATCCTAATGACAAATGACAAAATTTAGTCATTAGTCATTAGGATTTAGACATTTTTGCTATGCCTCTCATAGAAATCCACAATTTAGAAAAAACTTATATTGACGGGGAAACCGAAACTCACGCCTTAAGCGGTGTTTCTTTTAACATAAAAGAAGGTGAATTTGTGGCAATTATGGGGCCGTCGGGTTCAGGCAAATCAACCCTACTGCATATTTTGGGCTTTCTTGATAAGCAAAGTGGCGGAAATTATTTTTTTGACGGCCAATCAATTGACGACTACGGCGAAGAAAAGCTGGCCAATGTTAGAAACAAAAAGATGGGTTTTATTTTTCAATCGTTTAATCTTTTGCCCCGCACCACTGTGCTGAACAATGTTAAGCTGCCACTTTTGTATTCCGGAATTAAAGAAAATCTTTGGCAAGCCATGGCGGAAAAAGCCATAGAACAAGTTGGGCTAACCCATCGCCTCAACTACGAAACATCGCAACTGTCGGGTGGCGAACGACAAAGAGTGGCCATTGCCCGAGCGCTGATTAACAATCCGCAAGTTATTTTCGCTGACGAGCCCACCGGCAACTTGGACTCAAAATCAGGCGGCGCGGTGATGGAAATTATTGAAGCCCTAAATGACAACGGCCATACTATTATTTTAATTACTCACGAAACCTACACCGCCGAATACGCTGAAAGAATTATTACCTTAAAAGATGGCTTGCTGGAAAGCGACAAAAAAGTTGAACAACGGAGAAAAGGAGCGGCACTTAGCTTCGCTAAGTAATTTTCAATTATCAATTATCAATCTTCAAACAGAGATCCTTCGGTCGCTTGAGGGCGACCTCAGGATGACGAAGAGGTCATTCTGAGCGAATACCCCGTCATTCTGAGCCAGTAGGCGAAGAATCTCTTTGAAAACAGCTATGTCTTCCAAAAATTCCTTCAAAACAGCTATCCGTGGATTAAAAACCAACAAATCAAGGTCAGCCCTGACTATTTTGGGTATTATCATTGGTATTTCTTCTATTATTTTAATTATGTCGCTGGGTAAAGGAGCAGAAGAACTTATTTTAAGCCAAGTGCGAGGGCTGGGTTCGGCCACTATAATTATTGAACCGGGCAGACGAACCCAAGGGCCGTCTGATTTTGGCTCTTTATTTACTGATTCCTTAAAAGACCGCGAGGTTGAGGCCTTGTCAAAACCATCAAATGCGCCCGGCGTTGAGGGCTTAAGCCCGATGGTTGTGTTATCAACTTCGGTTAGCTTTGAAAACGAGGTTGATTCTTTTATGATTTTGGGGGCAGCTCCTTTAATCGCTGATATTGTTGATGTTTATCCTGAAACCGGGCAATTCTTTACCGACGAACAAGCTCAACAATTATCAGCCGTGGCTATTATTGGATCAGAAGTTAAAGAAAAACTTTTTGGGCCGTCCGAGGCCTTAAACCAAAACATTAAAATAAAAGACAAAGTTTTTAAGATAATTGGCATCTCTCCCAAAAAAGGACAGGTTGGTATGCTTGATGTTGATAATTCAATTATCGTGCCCTACACCACCGCCTTAAAATATCTTTCAGGTATGAATTATTATCATCAAATTCTTGTTAAAGCCAAGTCCGAAAAAATTGTGCCAGAAACCGTGCAAGATATAGAGGCAACTTTACGCGAGCTTCATAATATCACCGACTCTACCAAAGACGACTTTCAAGTAGCCACCCAAGAAGATATTGCCCAGAGAGTGGGCACGGTTACTTCGGTGTTAACTATATTTTTGGCGGCCATCGCGGCCATTTCTTTGGTGGTGGGCGGCATTGGCATTATGAATATTATGCTTGTATCAGTTACCGAGCGCACTCGCGAAATCGGTTTAAGAAAGGCCTTGGGCGCCACCACCAAAAACATTCTCACACAATTTCTTTTAGAATCAATTATTCTAACCTGCTTGGGTGGTATGGTTGGCATTGCCTTGGGCGTGTTTTTCTCTTTTGTAGCTTCGCTTATTTTAAGCCGTATGGTCAGCTCGGGCTGGGCGTTTGTTATCTCTCCTTCGGCCATTGCCTTGGGCTTGGGCGTTTCAGCTTTTGTGGGCTTGGTGTTTGGCCTCTACCCCGCCAGTCAGGCCTCCAAGAAATCACCTATTGAAGCCCTCCGCTACGAATAGCTATGTGTCATTCTGAGCCGAGCGAAGCGAGCCCTGAGCAGTAGCGAAGGGCCTCCAGGCGAAGAATCTTAGAGATCCTTCGTTTCACTCAGGATGACAAGCAGTTAAATATGCCTATTACGGAAATTATTATTCAATACATCACTCACCTCTTAAGTGTGGGTGGTTCTGGGTGGCTGTTTATTTTAATGGTTATGGAAAGTATGGTCTTACCTGTGCCCAGCGAGGCGGTTATGCCTTTCACTGGATTTTTAATTTCTACTGGCCAATTTTCTTTTTTAGGTGTGATATTTTTTAGCACGCTTGGTTCTCTATTTGGCTCGTTAATTTCTTACTATATTGGTTTTTATGGCGGCACGCCCTTTGTTAAAAAATTTGGCCGCTATTTTTTATTACGAGAAGACGACTTACAAAAAACCGAGCGATTTTTTCAAAAACACGGCCAGAAAACTATTTTTATCAGCCGCTTTATCCCGGTAGTGCGTCATTTTATTTCTTTGCCAGCGGGCGCCTCGCGGATGAACCTGGGCAAATTTATTTTATACACCACCTTGGGCGCCGGGTTATGGAACGCATTTTTAACTTGGGCGGGCTTCGCGCTAAAAGAAAATTGGAATCGCATTGAGCAATACACCAAATACGCTGACTATTTTATTTTATTAGCGATTCTTATTGCTATAACAATAATTTTTAGTAAAAGAGTAAAGAAAATTTAATTTTTAAGCAACCAAAAACCCCGCTGTAAAAAACTGGTAGTTTGACTCTAGGTGGGCGCTCTATCGCCCAAACATAAGCTTGCGCGAATAACGAGCTCCCTAATATAATAGAATGTCCAGTTTTATGAGAGCGGGGCTTTTTTAATTGTATCACTAAATGTCTAAGGCCTCAACCAGCTGTTTAATCAAGGCCAGCACCACTGGCGCGGCCAGCAAGCTGTAAGAAGCCACGCCTTCGTCATCGGAAACCTGCCAGGGCTTTTCTAAAATTTTAATTTCGTTACCATCTTTTTGGTAATAATATTCAGGCGTAATTTCATAATCATCAACAAACTCTTTGGCCACAGCCACGGGCACTGAATTTCTTAACAAAACTTTAGGCACGCCATACAGAGTAAAGGCCTTTTTGATTAGCTCTTCGTCAACGGTTAAGCGATCTCTGATGGGCTCAATGCCTTGTTCATCGCCCTCTTTGCCAGTCATTCGTTCGCTGGTGCATTGCGAATTGTCGCAAAACAAATAAAACTTGTTTTCTTTTTCGTCAAAGCCAACTTTTTTAGTGGGCAAGAGTTTGACATTGCGAGATGTTTGACACTTGGGGCAAACCGCTCGGTATTTTATTCTTTCGTCAATCACCGCTTCGGGAATGTCAATCATGGCGAAAACATCAGGGTCATCGCGATAGCCAATCAAATCGCGAAAAAACAACGAATAAGAAACTTGGTCCATACTGCGAGGAAACCCGTCAATAAATAGGGCTTTTTTGCCAGCAGTGGCTAATTTCATTTTTAGTAAGGCCAAAATAAGCTCGGAAGGCAAAAGCACTGTGGTGCTGCGGCTTTCCAAAGCGGCCATAATTTCTGACAAAGGCATATAGCCCCGATAGTTTTTAGCTAAAAAGGCCTCCAGCTCTTTTCTCTTATCCTTGTCGCGCACGATAGCGTCTAACTCTCGCACCGCGTCGCCCACTGAAAAATGCTCTATCTTATCTTTATCAATTATTTCCTTAAACATTTTAGCGTAAGTGCCTTTACCCGAATTTTTCTTGCCTAAAAGATAGACCACAAAAGTGTTTTCTTTTAAGTAATTTCTCAAGCGGCTAATTTCATCACCCGCCTTGGCCTGAAAATATTCTTCTCGGCCCTTGGGGTCCATTAAGTCAAACTTTTTCTCAACGCCCTCAACTTTTGTTTTGAAAACTGGAAATTCTACATCTTTCATATACTAATAAATTAAATTTTTTCCGTCGCTTACAACTTTTATATCCCCGAGCTGATCGGTTCTTTTAACAGTTATAGCAAAGTTTTGCAAATTACTCAACACCTCTTGATTAGGGTGGCCGTAGGTATTGTTCGCCCCGCAAGATATCACTGCCAATTGCGGCCCAACCATGGCCAAAAATTCTGGCGAGCTGGAATACTTGCTGCCATGATGAGCCACTTTCAAAACTTCCGAAGCCACATTTTGATTGCTATCCAATAAGTCCGCTTCGTTTTTACTAGGCAAATCGCCAGTAAATAAAAAATCACTGTCGCCATAACTCAAGCGCGCCACCACCGAGCTGCTATTGCTTTCTTTTTCTACCGATTGCCCAGCCAAATCAGCTAAAGGATAAAGCACAAAAAAACGCGCCACGCCAGCTTTAATTACTTGACCGCTTTGCGCTGTCCAAACCCGGGCTTTTTCAATTGCTAAATCCTTCTGCCAATTAGTAAAAACAGTATTATTTACCAGCCCGCCGTTCCAGAGCACGGCTTTAACCTGATACCGCTCCAGAACGCTCACCAAACCGCTCAAATGGTCATAATCAGGATGGGTTGATATCACTAAATCAATGGTTTTATCCCAAAAAGGCATGGCGCGGCCCAGCTTGGTTAAGACCCGCTGGCCCGGCCCGCCGTCAATCAAAATCTGATGGCCTTGGGGCGTTTCCACAAAAACGCTATCGCCCTCGCCTATATCAAAAAAAACAACCTTAAGGTTGCCGTCTAACGAAAAAATAAACTGCCAAACAAAAACATTAGCCAAAAACAGCAAAAACAATGAAACAAAAATAATATCCGCCTTAATACTATCGCCCATAATAACTCAATAATAATAGAAAATAGAATAATAGATTGCCACAAACACTCATACATAACACTTCTGCGCTCTTGAGCGCAGAAGTGTTATGTAGCTCTATCATCTTCTTTTAATTTCTTTTAAAAATTTCGTCAACTTCTTTATAAATTTTTGATTTATGATCCAATTTCTCAAAAACTTCCCTCATTTTATCTTTTTGTTGCTTGCTAGACGAACCAAGCATCCCCTCAATAAGAAGCGACGGCCAAAACATTGACGGGTATCGTTTCTTAAATCGTTTCCACTCTTTCAGCGCTAAATCAAAATTTGTTTCCGGTTTCAATTCATCTTTCTTTTTATTTGTTCTGCTAAGCGCCAATCTAAAGCCCTCCCCCGCCTCATTGAGCCATTGAGCAACCTTGGCAACCGTGGAGCTTCCTGTTTGAACGGCTTGCTGAATTTTCTTATATTCTTGACCCTCCAACAGAAGCTGGGCTATCTTAATTCTTTTAGCTAATTTTATCGCCTCTTCTTTTGTCAATAAATCAGTTAGAAACTTTATCGCCTCTTCCTCTGTGTTCAAACTAATAATAACTTCGCAAAAACCCCGCAACAACTCTTTTTGAGTAATAAAAGATAAAGTAGAATACTTTTCCATATTTTTAATTGATTATCCTTAAATTGATTATTTTTGATTTACTGTCTTTGACTTCTTTATTCATCTTAATCAAAAAATAAAAAAGACACAACACTTCTGCGCTCAAGAGCGCGGAAGTGTTAAGAATAAAAAACTATAATTTTATTGTGTTGATGTCGTTCACACATAGCCAGGCGGCCATAGCGCCAAAGCCAATTTTGTCTACATTAAATGGCTCAATTCTTTCCACATTATCAAAAAAAACAATCACGCAATAATTTTTATGACTCGTATAATCTTTAATGGCTGATGGTATTTCACTAGTGCCTAAATCAGCCATGGCGTATCTGCTGGCAATTTCCGCTGATTTTGCTGGCGTTAAATTATCAAACTGTAGAACTTTCGTTATCTTGGCTTTGATAGAAACCGGCTCGCCTGAATCCTTAAAGTAGATGTCATCGCCCGGCTTGACCAGATCAAACGGCGGTCTTTTTGTTTTATACCACCTTTCCTCGCAAGTTTTCTGACCACTCAAAATTTTCCGGGTTAAGCCCCAGCTCTTTTTCATGATGGCGATATGGTTCATATTATTTGACCAATTTATTGAGCTCAACTAACAGTTTCGGTAGATCAAGCCCGTACATTTTGCAAACATCCCCAATGGTTAATGATTGCATTTCATATTGCGCCATGGGGCAGGTTAGACAGGGCACTTTGTATTTAGACAAAATTACTTCTGCTCCCGTTAAATTGAGTATGTCGGACAATAAAGTTTTGCTGTTAATTTTTTGTTTCATAATTTCTAATTACTAATTTCTAAAACATTATAACACAAAGCGCAGGGCTTGCAAAAAAAATGGAAATGGTAGAAAAAGGTTAGCGAAATTTTCATTTTTCACCAAAAATACAAAAGAAAGGAGGTGGAAAGAAATGGAAAAAAATCAAAGAAAAGATATAGAAGGAAAGCAACTCTTCATCGACGACACCGTGGAGGTCGTCGAAGAAGAGAAAATGAGAGCCGGTAACCCTGGCTACAAATTTTGCTCTGTTGGGAAACAGGGCAAAATTCTAAATAATGGTTGTTGGGGGACTGGAGTCCTTGTGGAGTTCAAAACTTCAAAAGGACCGCATAGTGTTGGTTGCTATATGAGAAATTTAAAAAAAATATAGCAGCAAATAACTCTTGCTAATCCACGGTTGGCAAGAGTTATTATTTTACAAAACTAAATATTTTCAATTTTGGTGTTTTTTAGGGCTGATGTTATCAGCTTTCTTATCTTTAATTTTTTTTCCTCTTTTTGAACTTCTTTTAAGTTGGCTTTGGTGGCGGGGTGCTCGGGCGCGAACATTGAACAGCAATCCAAGTGCGGCAAAATAGAAATGTTATAGGCGCCTATTTTTTTGGCTATTTCAATTATTTCTATTTTATCAAATCCAGCCAAGGGCCGCAAAATCGGCAGGGTAGTTGCCTGGCTGATAACTAACATATTATCTAAAGTTTGGCTAGCCACCTGGCCAACATTCTCGCCGGTGATTAAGGCCTTGGCATTTTCTTTGAAGGCAATCTCCTGGCTCACCCGAAACATAAACCTGCGATAAAGCACCACCCGCAAATCGGCTTGGGTGTTAAGTAAAATTTCTTTTTGGATATCAGAAAATGGCACAAAATATATTTTGCTATTAAGCTGAAAAGCATTCAGCGCCCTCAATAGATCCCTGACTTTTTCTAAGGACTTTTCATAGCCCTGCTGGGTGGAGTAAAAATGAACAAAAATATTTTCCACTCCCCTTTTCATCAAATACCAAGCGGCCACCGGCGAATCAATGCCGCCGGAAATCAAACAAACCGCCTTACCCGAAACACCCAAGGGCAAGCCACCCGGGCCTTTAATTTTTTCCGTGTATAAAAAAACATCTTTTTCAGTAATTTCAATATATAAAATAATATCTGGATTATGTAAATCAACTTTAATTTTCCTCTCCTGCTCATTATTTGTGCGATCGCACAAATAATGAGCAATGGTTTTTCTCAAAATTTCCTCCCCAATTTGCTCATTTACTTGTTGGCTAGTTAAAACAAATTTTTTGTCACTTCGTTTGGCTTCAACTTTGAATGTTTGAAAATCTTTTTGGCTCAAAACATCAAGCGCTTTTTCTTTAATTTTTTCAATATCTTTGTCGCATTTTTCAACCAAAGAAAAATGGGCTACACCAAAAACACTCTTCAGGGCATTCAGGAAGGAGGGAAGCTCCTTCATAGGAGGGAGCTTCCCTCCTTCCTCTTCTCCGTCACTAAGATTAATCAAGATACGGCCGTAGATGCGTTTGACATAGTCAAAAACAATCCCGTTGGCTTGCAGGGATTTTTTTATATTTTCTACTAATCTTTTTTCAAAAAAATTTCGGTTGCCGCCTTTCAAGGCAATTTCAGCGTAATGGACAATAATCAACATAAAATTTATGGCAAACTCAAGGCCTTGATGTTTAAGTCCTGATACTTTTCAGGCATAGTTTTTTTAATGGCCTCAATAACAGTTTCTTTTTTTAAGGGCAAATAGCCATTATTTAAGGCGTAACCCAAAAGATAAACGCCCGAAACAACCTCGTTGGCCAATTGCTTTTGGCAAAGTTCCGAGGCGGGTAAAAAATTAACTTTCTCGGTGATTTTGCGCAACTCGGCTTCTATCTCTGCTTGGTTGGCTGATTGCGTCAGAGTAGGTGTCTCATATTGATTTACCAAAAAAACCGTTTCTTTGTTGGCAAAATATAAACCATTCAAGGCCTCCTGTTGCTCCAAGGCAATAATCAAATCGGCCTGGCCTTGCGGCGCTAACGGCGACCACACTTTATCGCCAAACCTAATATAAACGCTCACCGAGCCGCCCCGCTGGCTAAGCCCATGCAGTTCCGAGGTTTTCACATCAAGACCATTAGCAAAAGCCGCTTCCGACAAAACTCTAAGCAAAGTCATCAAACCCTGCCCGCCTACGCCCAAAATAACAATGTTAAAATTTTTGTTCATAGTTATGGCGCTGTTGACATCAGATGTCAACAGCGATTTTGCCCATTAAATGCCCTTGCGCTTTTCCAACAAAGCGCACATGCGGCGAGCTACAATCACTGAAATCTCGTTTTTGGAATAAAAATCTTGTATGGTCGCGACCATACCGTCAAAGTCGTCTACCGGGTCAACCACTTTCAAATTTTCCGCTTTAACGCCAAGGGCCGCCACTATTTGCTCAATTTTTACCTCGGCCACGGTTCCAGCTTCAACATTTTCGCCCATACCGGGATTGGGTTGGTGGCCAGTCATGGCAGTGATGCGGTTGTCCACAATAATGGCTAAGATATTGGATTGATTATAAACAGCGTTAAGCAAGGCGGGCATACCAGAGTGGAAAAAAGTGCCATCGCCCATTAAAGTAATTACTTTTTTACCCGCCATAGCTTCAGCGGAGGCGGGTTGGTTCATACCTAACGCTTTGGCAATGCCGTGCCCAATGCCGATAGACGAGCCCATACAAAACATATAATCATAAACTTGCATCGGCGCAAAACCGGCAATCATATAACAGCCAATATCGCCGCCAAAGATCGCCTGCGGCGCCGCCTTTTTCAAAGCGGCAAACACTTTCCAATAAGGGCACATTGGTTGCGTGCAAAAGCGCGGGCTATGCTTGATAGTTTTAAAGTTTGTCAGCGCGGCTTCCATTTTTTTGCCAGTTATAACCGCTAAAGCAGTTATAACCTGCTCTGGTTTGAGCTCACCCACTTCGGGTAAAACATTTTTGCCGAAAATTTCAAGTTCAGGATTGGCCTCTTTGGCCAAGGCGGTTATTTCTTTTTCTAAATAAGGGTCAAGCTCTTCAACCACTAAAACCTTTTTCAACGGTTTAATAAATTCCTTAATCTTCTGCTCGGGCAAAGGATAGAAAAAGCCAAGCTTCAAAACCGGCAAATCTAACCCCAGCATTTCCATCGCCTCCATAGCGTGCAGATAGCCCACGCCGCTAGCGATAACTCCTATTTTTGAGCTTTCAATTTTATTCTGAACTTTATTAATTTCACTTTTTTCCGCGTATTCTCTAATTTTCTCAATCTTATCCAGTAGCTCTTGATGCATCTCCAGCACTCTCGGGGGCATAGTCACAAACTGATGTTTGTTGGGCACAAACTTAACCACCCCGAGGTCTGCCCTCGGGGTAAACTTCCCCAACTCAACAACACTTCGTTGATGAGCCACCCGCGTGGTTAGGCGCACTATCACTG
>PFAV01000049.1 GCA_002773545.1 bacterium (Candidatus Gribaldobacteria) CG10_big_fil_rev_8_21_14_0_10_41_12
GGGAGGGGTCAGACCTCCCAAAAGCTGAATAAAAATATTTATACAAGTTAGAGGAGGTCTGACCCCTCCCAAAATTTTTAACGATTTCTAATATGGCTAAGAAAATTAAGGCAGTAGTAAAACTTCATATCAAAGCTGGCAAAGCCACACCAGCGCCTCCTATTGGGCCCTCGTTAGCTCAACACGGGTTGAATATCGGCGAGTTTTGCAAACAATTTAACGATGCTTCCCGCCCCCAAGAGGGCTTTACCTTGCCCACGGTTATTACTGTTTACGAAGACCGCAGTTTTGAGTTTAAGATAAAAACCCCCCTTACCTCGCAATTAATTAAAAAAGAGGTGGGCATTGAAAAGGGTTCGGGCGAGCCCAACCGCAAAAAAGTTGGCAAAATCACCCAGGCCCAACTACGCAAAGTTGCCCAGCAAAAACTGCGGGACTTAAACACTACTGACATTGAACAAGCCATGAAAGTGGTGGCCGGCACCGCCAAAAGCTTAGGCCTGGAAATTAAAGAATAATTTTCATAATTTTTATGCGACCATCAAAAGAACAATACTACCTCAATATCGCCAGGGAAATTGCCCAGCGGTCTACTTGTTTTAGAACTAAATTAGGGGCCATTATTGTTAAAGATGATGTAATTGTAGCCACTGGCTATAACGGCGCTCCCAGGAAGACTAAAGATTGCGAGGAAAGGGGGTATTGTTTACGGGATAAATTAAAAATTCCCCATGGTCAACGTTATGAATTATGCCGAAGCGTACACGCGGAGATGAATTGTATTATTAATTCGTCGCGGGCTGGCGTTTCGTTATTGGGGGGCGATTTGTACTTATGGACGCAAAACAGGGAGGCCGAGCCCATCGAATCATTGCCTTGCTTTGTTTGCAAAAAATTAATTATTAATGCTGGGCTAAACCGTTTAATTGGCTCAACCAAAAAAGGCAGCTTTAAGATTTATTTCGTTGAGGATTGGGTTCGCGAATGGCAAGATAAAGATATTATTGACGATAAAAACCAGTATGGAACAGAGCAGAATTCAGTTGAAACATTTTTAGATAATAAGGAGTAGGAACTGTCGCGTGATAAAGTGAGGGGCAAGAGCCCCTTTTTTTGTTGGGAGAATTTTGCTATTATGGTTTAAGAATATGGTCAAGCAACTCAAAGGAAAATTTATTGTGTTTGAGGGCTTGGACGGCTCGGGCAAATCAACCCAAACAAAGCTTTTGGCTGAATATCTGGCCAAGCAGGGCAGACCAGCGGTTAAAATTGATTTTCCCCAGCACGGCATGCCCTCGGCCGGTATGGTGGACGAATATTTGCGGGGCAAATATGGCCAGGCCGACGAGGTTGGTCCGTATAGGGCTTCGGTTTTTTACGCTTGCGACCGCTATGACGCTAGTTTCAAAATTCGCCAGTGGCTCAACGAAGGTAAAATCGTGGTGGCTGATAGATATTTAGCCAGCAATATTGGCCATCAAGGCGGCAAGATAAAAAATAAAGCCGAGTGGCGGAAATATGTCAAGTGGCTTTATGATTTAGAGTATGGCATTTTTGGTATTCCTAAGCCCGACATGACCATTATCTTAAAAACCAATCCAGCCATAACTTTGAAACTGGCTCATAAAATTATTGACCAAGAAAAATTAGCCAAAAGAAAAGCCTATTTGGGCAAGCAAAAAAGAGATATTCATGAAAAAAACAAACAGCATCTGGCCGACGCTTTGCGATCTTATTTATGGGCTTGCCAAGAGTTTCCCAGGGATTTTAAGGCGATTGATTGTATGGAAGGAGCTTCGCTCCCTCCTCCATCAGAAATTCATCAAAAAATAGTTTGTCTTATAAAAAAAATTATATGAATTGCAAACAATTAGCCAAAACAATTGACCATACCAACATTGACCATAAAGCCACAGCCAAAGACATTAAAAAAACCTGCGCTGAAGCCAAAAAATACGGCTTGCGGGGCGTGGATGTCAATCCTCAATGGGTTGGTTTGGTCAGCCAGGAATTAGCCGGCAGTGATATTAAAACAGTGGTTTTGATTGACCCGCCCATGGGCTTAAGTTCTCGCTTTCGGCGGCTGGATCTTTGCCGCCAGGCCAAAAAAGATGGCGCTGACGAGCTGGATGTGGTGATTAATGTGATTGATATTAAATATGAAAGATATGATGAAGTGTTAGCCGACTTGAAAGAAATTTGCAAGATTTTGCCTACTAAAATAATTATTGGCTCGGGGTATCTCACGGACGAAGAAATAAAAAAGGCCTCGGAAATTGTCAAACAAGCCGGCGCGTTTTGCGTTAAAACAGCCACGGAAAAAGATCCTTTAGATAGAATAGAACTAAAAGAGAAAGCGCGCCATCTGGGCATTATGAAAAAAGCCGCTCCGGGGTTGCAAATTAAGGCCTCGGCCAAAATTCAAACCTATAAGGACGCCTTAATGATGATAGAGGCCGGGGCTGACATTATCGGCACCAGCGCGGGCGTGGAAATTGTTAAGGGCTGTCGAGCCAGCTTGAAACGACGAAAATAAAAACTAATTTGTTGTCATTCTGAGCCAGCAGGCGAAGAATCTCATGCACGAGACCCTTCGCTCCGCTCAGGGTGACACTCCGTGTCATTTTTCATTTATGTTGAAACCAACTATCGGCTTGGAAATTCATATAGAGCTTAACACTGAATCAAAGATGTTTTGCGCTTGCCCCAATGAGTCCTGGCAAACCGAGCCCAATAAAAATATTTGTCCAACTTGCTCTGGCCAGCCGGGTTCTCTGCCAACAATCAATCAAGAAGCCATCAAAAAAAATATTAAAACCGCTTTGGCCTTAAACTGTGAGGTGGCTGACAATAGCTTTTTTGAGCGCAAAAATTATTTTTACCCCGACTTACCCAAGGGCTACCAAATATCACAATACCAAGAACCATTGTCAAAAAATGGATATCTTGATATTCACATTCCTGCTTCTGGTCAGGATAAAAATTTTCAATTTTCAATTTCCAAGTTTCAAACAAAAAGAATAAGAATAGAAAGAATACATTTAGAAGAGGATACTGGCAGGTTGCAACATCCCGAGGGCGCTGATTATTCTTTAGTTGATTTTAACAGAGCTGGCGTGCCGTTAATGGAGCTGGTTACCGAGCCGGATTTGGCAACGGCCGAGGAGGTCAAGGAGTTTGTTAAAGAGCTGAAGCTTATTTTACAATATCTCAATGTCTCGGGCGCTAATATGGAAAAAGGCGAAATGCGTTGCGAAGTGAACATTTCTTTGGCCGAAAAAAATGCTGAAAAATTTGGCGCCAAGGTGGAAATAAAAAACTTAAACTCAATAGCGGTAGCTGGCGCGGCCGTTGAGTATGAAATTAAACGGCAAACAGAAATTTTAGCCAGAGGAAATAAGGTTGTTCAAGAAACCCGCGGCTGGCATGACAAAAAAGCCATTACTTTTTCGCAAAGAGACAAAGAATCAGCTCATGACTATCGTTATTTCCCCGAACCAGATTTGCCGCCTCTAAAAATCACGCCAGAATTACTTAACGAGATTAAGGCCGCTTTGCCCGAGTTGCCCAGCCAAAAGCGAGCCAGATTTGTCAAAGAGTATCGCCTCAACAGTCAAGATATTGAGCTTTTTGTTCACCAAAAGGGCTTGGGTAATTATTTTGAAAAAGTGGTTTCAGAATTAATCAGCTGGGTGGCGGAAAAATACGAAACTACTCTTCCCCCTGAAGAGTTTCAGAAGTTGATAAAATTAGCATCCAATTATATTGCCACTGATTTGCAGGCCTTATTGAAAGAGAAGGGGATTGAAGATTTTGACGAAGAAAAATTTAAAATAACGGCAGAAAATTTTGCTGAATTTTTGAGTATGATTTATTTGGGTGAAATATCAAGCAAAATAGCCAAAATGCTTTTACCGGAAATGTTAAGCAAGGGTGGCGACCCTTCGCAAATTATCATTGACAAGGGTTGGCAAATGGTCTCTAGTAAGGTTGAAATAGAAAAGGTAGCCCAAGAGGTGATTGCTAACAACCCCAAAGCGGTTGAAGATTATGGTAAAGGCAAAGTTGCTTCTTTGCAGTTTTTAGTGGGTAAGGTGATGGCCAAGACAAAAGGCAAAGCCAAACCCGAGGTAGTTAGTGAAATTCTAAGAAGGAACTTAGTTACTTCTACTATCTAATTATGCAGATTTTTTCAGCTTCTATAAAATCGTTTTATGAAAAAATGGCTCGCAACGAGATGAGTAGTTTTTCTGTGCCGGCCTTTAATTTAAGAATTTTAACTTTTGATATGGCCAGAGCTCTTTTCAGAGCCGCTCAAAAAGTTAAGACCAATACTTTTATTATAGAAATAGCTCAATCCGAATTGGGCTATACCAAGCAAACGCCCAAGAGTTTTGCCAAGCAATGTTTGGCGGCGGCCAAAGCGGAAAATTATCAAGACAAAATTTTTTTACAGGGCGACCATTTCAAACCCAAAAACAATTTACCGAGATTGATTAAACGAGCGATTAAAGCCGGTTTTTATAACATTGACATTGATTGCTCGGCTTTGCCGCTAGTCGAAAACATTGCCCAGACGAATTATTTCATTGAACTAATTAAAAAGCGCCAGCCGCGAGATATGGCTATAAATATTGGCGGGGAAGTAGGCGAGATAGGCAGCTCCAATACCAGCGCCGAGCATTTAAGAGAATTTTTGCAAAAAGTCAAAGGCATTAACAAGGTGGCGGTGCAAACTGGCACGGCTCACGGCAAGGGCGGGCAAATTGACTGGCAGTTATTAAAAAACCTTTCAGCTATCGCCCAAGAGTATGGCTTGGCCGGGGTTGTGCAACATGGCGCTTCAACCTTGAGCGAAGATGATTTGAAAAGATTGCCCCAGCATGGCGTTTGCGAGGTTCATTTGGCCACCGAGTTGCAGGATGTAATTTTGCAACACCCCTTGTTTCCTTATAAAATAAAAAAACAAGCAATAGGGCGTTTCAAAAATAAAATAAACAGCATCCCTCAAACCATCAAAGACCAGATTATGGAGGAAGTTGAGGAAAAATTTATTTTCTTTTTTAAGTGTTTGGGCGTTGAGAATATTCACAGTGATTTGAAATAGCGATGCGCGCTCTATTGACATCGGGTTTTGAGCGGGTATGATGGGGCTGGCTATTTAGAAATTTTTATCCCTAAAAACAAAAAAATCACCAAAGGAGGTGATGAAAATGAAATGGTTGATAGGGATTTTTTGTTTTTTATTTGTTCTGGGCGTTGTAATTTTTCGTCCAGAGCAATCCGTGGCTGCCATCGCTTTAGTGGTGTGCGGCCCGGGGGTTTTTGTCGTTTTCGAGATTTTTTTTCGTAAACGACAGGAACCAAGAGCAAGCAGATTACTGCTTGCTCTATTTTTTTAGAAAATTTTTCAGCAGAGTTGCGGCTTGCCGCGAATTTTTTACCCAGCGGATTTTTTTATCTTTCTTGAACCATGTCATTTGCCTCTTGGCAAACTGTAAAGTATGAATTTTTATTCCGAAAGGAGGCTCCCTCCTTCCTTGGAGGAAGGAGGGAGCCTCCTGCCACTCGGCGTAGCCGATGGTATTTTTTAGGATAGGCGTCCAGCCATATTTTTTAACCAGTGTTTCAACTTCATTCTCAAGGCCTTGTTTGAGCATCTTGTTGGTTCTTTCTTCTATCCGTTTTTTCAAGTCCTTTTGGTTAATTTTAGCGCCCAAAATCAAGCAATCAAACTGCGGTTTTTTTATTATGGCAGGCACTTGGCCAAATTGTTTGGCCATTTCAATTGCCCGAATGAGCCGTCTTTTATTATTTTTGTCAATATTTTTCGCTCTGGTTTTATCCAGCTTTTTTAAGATTTCAAAAAGCTGGATAGGGGATTTATCTTCAAGCTTTTTTCGCAAGGCCGAATTAGCTTTTGATTTAGGAAACTGCCAGCCCTCAACCACCGAGTAAATATAAAAGGCCGTGCCGCCCACCAAAAAAGGAATTTTACCTCGCTTTTGAATATCCTTGATGGTTTTAATGGCTAATTTTTGGTACTGCGCCACATTAAACGATTGGTTTGGCCTAACAATATCAAACAAATGCTGTATTCCAATATTGGAAGGTCTGCCCTTCCAATTTGGTTTGGCGGTGCCGATGGTCATTTCAGCATAAATCTGGCGCGAGTCAGCGCAAACAATCTCGCCATTGAATCTGTGAGCTAATTTTATAGCCAAGTCGGTTTTTCCGCTGGCAGTGGGGCCAAGAATAACTATAAGTTTATTCATTTTTTATTAAACCAAGTAAAATTTGTTCCCGTTTTTGTTTTTCTATCAGTGGCACAGTGTCTTTTAGGCGAAAGGCGGCGGTACCAGAGCGGGGGGAGTATTTGGCAATAAAGGCCTGTTTGAAATTAACTTTTTTCATCACTTCAACAGTTCTTTGAAATTGTTTTTCGGTTTCGCCGGGAAAGCCCACAATGATGTCCGTGGTTATGACAACCGCGGGCATGGCTTTTTTTATTTTAGCGATAAGTTTTAGATAATCTTGTCTAGTATACTTACGATTCATTTTTTTTAAGATGGCGTTGTCGCCAGTTTGAAAGGGCAAATGGACATATTTGATTATTTTAGGGTTTTTGGCCATTTCAGCGATGAGTTTGTCGGAAAAATCCTTGGGGTGGTTGGTTAAAAACTTCACCTTAAAATCGCCATTTAGGGCGGTTATTTTTTGCAAAAGCCCAACAAAGTTCGGATAGCTGTTTACATTTTGAGCTATTAAGGTTATTTCTTTCACACCTTTTTTAATAAGCCCAGCGGCTTCTTTCGCAATGGCTGTTTGGCTGCGGTATTTTTCACGGCCCCGAGTATAAGGCACTACGCAATAGCTACAAAAGTTATTGCATCCTTTGCCAATAGTTATTAGACCGGTTAGTGGCCCGCCCGCATCGCTACGCGAACCAGTTCGCTGCGAAGCGTTGCGGGCGAGTGGAAATTTTTCAATATCTCGAAATTTTCTAATTTCCACATCTAATTTTTCAAACATTTTTTTATCTGAATCAAGTACACAACCCGTAGCGATAATTTTTAATTTTGGATTGTGGTTTTTCATTTTTAGTTTTAAGTTTTTAATTTTATTTACTACTTTATCCACTGATTTTTGCCGCACAGAACAAACTAAAACTATAACTAAATCAGCTCCATCAGGGGTGGGGGACTGCGAGTAGCCCTTTTTAAGCAAAAGCTGGCTTATTTTTTCCGCGTCAGCTTTATTAAACTGACAACCAAATACTAAAATATGGTATTTCATAACTTACTTTTGACGCCATTAAAGCATATTTTAAGCCAAACAAAAAGAGGAAGGAGGTTCGCTCCTTCCTCTTTTTTGAAATGTTGGATTATTGATTTATGGGAGAGGTGGCTGTGGTAGTGGCGTTTTGTTGCCGCAAATTTTCTTTAATAATGTCCATCTTTTGCTTTAAGGTTGAGTTCGTAGGCAAGCTATTTTTTATTTCGTTGAGCATTTCTTGTTTTTTCTCAATGGTTGTCTTTGCTTTGTCCAGATAATTTTCTATTTTTTGTTGGGCTGCCGCGGGCATAGCTTGCAGTTTGTCGTTCAGGTTTTGCAAGGCCTTTGTTTTCGCTTGTTCCAACTGCTGAATGGTTGAGGTGGGGAATTTATCTTCTAATTTTTTTAAGATTTCCAACTTGATGATTGGTTTGAGGTCGCTTTCTTTCAAATTTTCCAGACCCTTTTCCACCCTGGCTTTAATTTTATCTTTGTCTTCCAGCTTTTGCATTACTTGGCCGAATTGCTCTAATTGCCTTTCCCTAACCTGCTGGATTTTTTCTAAGGCGCTGGCGGGCACCTGGCTGGCCAGTTTATCCAGGATTTGTTCTTGCAGAATTTGTTGCTTGGTGAATTTATCCAGAAACTTGCTCACCGCAACGCTGGTGGTGGCTGTTTCCTTAAACTTGGCGATATTTTTCTGCACGGCCTCTATTTTGTTCTGATAGAGCTCGGTGGCTTTGTTTAGAATTTTAGGATTGTTAGTTTTTTCTGCTAACTTTCTTGCTTCTAAAAGTTTTTCTGACGCTATCTTTAAGTTCAGCTCGGCTTTTTTAACTTGGCCGAAAGTGAAAACCGACTGAATCGCATTTTTCCAATTTTTCAAGAAATAAAATTTACTGTAAGGCAAAAGGGTTGGCTCTGAAATATCTAATTCTTGCGCTGTTATGGCTTCGTCTTGAACTGTTGCTTGAACGGCCGGCTGGTCAACAGCGACAACAGTGTCTGTGGCTTCTTGGGCTAGAGCTATGCCCGTTGCGCCAAAAACTAAAAGAACTGAACACAATAAAATTATTTTTTTGAACATGTTAGAAATCGTTAATGAATGAGTGGCGATTAGCCACGAGTGAATTTATGAGTTCTTACACCCTGTGAAGTAATTTTAAAATCCTGAGGGCAGACCTCCTGAAAACTGGGCTCCCAGCATGGGGAGGTCTGCCCTCGGGATTTTAAAATTGAAATTTGCTTTGCAAATTTCTACTTCACGGGGTAAGTCCTCCGTAAATTTCAAGCTTCGCCTTACGGCTCGCTTTCAATAACGGATTACTTATTTTTTGTTTATTATTTCTTCTTTTATTGTAGCAATAAATTTGTCAATTGTCATGGCTCCTTTATCCCCAGCGCCTCTTTGGCGCACCGCCACGGATTTGGCAGAAATTTCTTTATCGCCAACCACTAAAATATAAGGGATTTTTTGCATCTCGGCCTCGCGAATCTTTTTACCAATGGTTTCGTTATCTAAATTCAATATCGCCCGGATATTATTTTGCTTTAATAAATCCAAGACCTCTTGGCCATATTTTTGGTGGTCTTGGCCAATAGGTAAAACAATGGCTTGGATAGGGGACAGCCAGACAGGAAAAGCGCCAGCATAATGCTCAATCAAAACGCCAATAAACCTTTCAAAGGAACCAAATAGGGCTCGATGTAAAACATAGGGCCGTTCTCTTTCTCCCTTTTGGTTAGTAAAGCTCATGTCAAATCTTTCTGGTAGGTTAAAATCAAACTGCAAGGTTGAACATTGCCATTCCCTACTCAAACAATCTTTTATTTTATAATCCAGCTTTGGCCCATAAAAAGCGGCTTCGCCTTCTTGTTTTTTATAATCTAACTTTTGTTCTTTGGCTACTTCTTCTAAAATTTTTTGGGTAAATTCCCAGCCCTCGTCATTGCCAGCGTATTTTTCTTTGTTGTTGGGGTCTCTTAATGATAAATAAACATTAAACTCCTTAAAACCAAAAGTGTTGAGAATAAAAATAATAAAATCAGCTACTCGCTTTAGCTCGTCTTTGACTTGTTCTTTGGTGCAAATAATATGGGCGTCGTCTTGGGTAAAACCACGCACTCGCGTTAAGCCAGAAAGCTCGCCTGATTTTTCATAGCGGTAAACAGTGCCACACTCGGCCCACCTGATTGGTAAATCGCGGTAGCTTTTTGGCTTTGAGTTATAAAGCACAACATGAAAAGGACAATTCATTGGCTTTAATAAATATTCTTCTTTGATTTCAGATTTTTTACCATCTTGTTGTTCTTTCAAGGTTTGGCTTACTTCCAATGGGGGATACATACTTTCGTTGTAAAATCCCCAATGGCCAGAAGTTTCCCAAAGTTTTCGGCTGCCAATGTGTGGGGTTCTTACTAGCTCATACCCGTTCTTCAAATGCTCTTGATACCAAAAGTCCTCCATAATCCGCCACAACATTGCGCCTTTTGGTTGCCACATAGCCAAGCCCATACCAACAGTGGGGTCAATTAAAAATAAATCTAACTCTTTGCCAAGCTTGCGGTGGTCGCGTTTTTCCGCCTCCTCCATCATCTGTAAATAATCTATTAATTCTTTTTCGCTTTCAAAAGCTAAGCCGTAAACGCGGGTAAGCATTGGCCGTTTCTCGTCGCCTCGCCAATAAGCGCCCGCTATCTTAGTCAGCTTGAAGGCCTTGGTATTGATTTCGCTGGTGTTTTCAATGTGCGGCCCAGCGCATAAGTCCACAAAATCGCCGGATTGGTAAAGCGTTAGACGCCCGATGTCGGGAGCCCTTAGACATCGGGTGTCGGTAAACTCTTTGATTAGCTCTAATTTATAGGGCTCGTTGGCGAAAAGTTTTTCGGCCTCGCCTTGGGAAATTTCTTTTTTTATAAAATCAATATTTTGTTTGATAATGGCTTGCATTTCTTTTTCAATTTTGGCCAAGTCCTCGGGCGTGATTCTGGCGTCAGAAAAGTCGTAGTCATAGTAAAAACCATTTTCAATGGCCGGCCCAATGCCAAGCTTAACATCTGGATATAATTTTTTAACCGCCGCGGCCATAATATGGCTCAATGAGTGCCGAGCAGTTTCTATTGGAGCGTTTTTATTTGACATATTATTTTTGATAATTGAAAATTGAAAATTGGAAAATTAGGCCGTCAGGCCTCAAGTATTTCCTCCACCAATTGGGCGATGATTTTGGGCTCGCCGTCGCGGGTGTCTTTTTTGCCGGTGATTAAAACAATTTTGTTTTCTTGAAATATCTCGGGGTTGGCTTCCAAAATAGATGGGAATATCACTACCTCGGCTTTGTCGGTTAAGTCCTGCAGTTGCAGAAAAATCATAGGCTGGCCTTTTTTGGTAATAATTTTTTTGACCGATGAAATAATGCCACCCACCCTAATAGTATTATAAAAAACACTGTTATTCAATTCTTTTAAGGGGGTGGTGCGGTCTCTTAAAAGGTTTTTGAAGTTGTCCAAGGGGTGTGAGGAAACATAAAGGCCCAAAAGTTCTTTTTCCCACATAATTTTTTGTTTGGCGGTGGCTGGGGAAAAATCAGCCAAGCGCAATGATGGAGGCACCAGATTGGCCAAGCCGAATAAACTGGCTTGGGCGTTGGCTCTGTCCTTACGAATCTCTCGGTTAAACGAGAGCGCTTCTTCTAAGTTGCCCAACAAAACATTCCTTTCTGCAAATTTATCAAATGCTCCTGATTTTATCAAGGACTCCAGCGACTTTTTGTTGAAATCTTTGGAATCAATTCGTGTGGCAAAATCGGAAAATGATTGAAACGGCCCTTGGTCTTTTCGTTCTTGTAAAATGGCTTCCACAATATTTTCGCCGACATTTTTAATGGCCAAAAGCCCGAAACGGATTTTGGTTGTGTCGGGCGTAACTGAAAAATTGCGAAAACTTTCATTAATATTGGGCGCTAAAACCTCAATAGCCATGGCTTTGCATTCGTCAATGACAAAAGCGATTTTGTCCATATCGTTTTTTTCCGAAGTGAGCAGGGCGGCCATAAACTCCACCGGATAATGCGCCTTAAGGTAGGCGGTGTTATAGGCGATAATGCCGTAAGCTACCGCATGGGACTTATTAAAACTATAAGAAGCGTGCGGCTCTATCCAAGAAAAGACCTTATCGGCAATGCTTTTGGACACATTGTTTTTCACGCAACCTTCCAGAAATTTTTCTTTTTGGCTAGCCAATAATTCTTTGATTTTTTTGCCAATGGCTTTTCTTAAAATATCCGCCTCGGCCAAGGAAAAGCCAGCTAACACTTGGGCGATTTTCATAATTTGTTCTTGATACACTGGCAAGCCGTAGGTGTTTTTCAGAACTTCTTTGAGCGAAGGGTGAATATATTCAATGCTTTTACGATTGTTTTTACGGGCAATATATTCCGGGATAAGCTCCATAGGGCCGGGCCGATACAAAGCGATCATGGCCACGATGTCGTCAAAGCAGGTTGGCCGCAAGTCCTTAAGCTGGCGTTTTATTCCATTACTTTCCAATTGGAATACGCCAGTTGTTTTAGCTTCCTTAAAAAGAGTCATAGTTGCCTCATCAGTCATGGGAATTTGCGACAAGTCAAGATTTTCACCCCGAACCTTGTAAATTCTGGCCAAGGTGTCTTCAATAATTGTTAGATTTTTCAAGCCCAA
>PFAV01000072.1:0-11476 GCA_002773545.1 bacterium (Candidatus Gribaldobacteria) CG10_big_fil_rev_8_21_14_0_10_41_12
CAATTCACCCTAACAAGAGCCCCTGGGCTTGTCAAGCAACTGTATGCGTCCACCACATATTTCACAAAAACTATTACACTTCAAGCGCGATCGCAAGCGAAGCGTAATAGTTTTAAAATTTTATAAATTATTATTTCCCCGGCAATAAGCTGCTGGCGTTGATGGGCAGGCCGTCAATTAAATAATCCTTCATCACTTCCAAGTGGTTTAAAAACTTGTCAGAAACACATTCGGTGATGGTTTCACAGCACTCGTTTTTACCATCCCTTAGGCGCGCGCACCTGCCCCCGACCAATTGTGGATAACTTAACTTGCCAAAAAATCTACCCCTGCTAAAATTAAAAAATGAGTAATTATAACCCTGCTAAAGTTTATGATAAACAACACTAAAAATTATATCTCAAGAGAGCTTGAAGCAAAGATTAAGCCATTTTTGTCAAGAAAAGAAGTGCTGGCGATTGTGGGCGCCAGGCAGGTCGGCAAAACCACCTTTTTACAACATCTTTTTGATGGTTTACAAAAAACGCGAAAGAAATCAGCTTTTTTAACCTTTGAAAAAGAAAAGGACTTGGCTTTATTTGAAAATATTGAGGATTTTAAAGATTACTATGATGGCTACGACGTTATTCTTATTGATGAATTCCATTACGCCAAAGATGGCGGCAAGAAACTAAAGTATCTTTTTGATACCACCAAGACAAAATTCATTGTCTCGGGGTCATCCTCTCTGGAACTTACTTTCTCAACCGGGAAATATTTGGTTGGCAGAATGGTAAAATTTACTTTGAATCCATTTTCTTTCAGGGAATTTCTTTTGGCAAAAGACGAAAAATTAGCCGAACTTCTTAATTTAAAATTCAAGGATATTTTAGAAAAATTCAATCTCAAAATGGCTTTTGGCGAAGAATTAAACCTGCGTTTAGAAAAATATTTGGAAGAATATATTTTGTTTGGCGGATATCCAGCGGTGGTTTTATCTAAAACACAAAACGAAAAAAAGAAGGTTATTGAGAGCATTTTAGAAAATTATCTTTTACGAGACATCAAGGCCCTGCTTAACCTTAAAACTCAAACCGAGTTGCTGAAGATGGCAACATTTTTGGCCAGTCAAATCGGCAACCTCCTGAATTATCGGGAGCTCGCCAATGTTTCCGGATTTTCATATAAGACGGTTTTAGAGCATTTGGCTGTTTTAGAACAAACATTCACTTTGAATTTGCTCAAACCGTTTTATAGAAATCGCCGGACCGAATTGGTTAAAACACCCAAAGTTTTTTTCACAGACACCGGCTTTAGAAATTATCTTCTTTCTGACTTCAAACCCCTTGAACAAAGAAATGACGCGGGCAGTTTAGTGGAAAATTTTGTTTTTTCGCAAATAGCGAGAAGAGAACTTAAGACCAATTTCTGGCGAACTAAAAGCAAGGCCGAAGTTGATTTCGTTTTAGAAAAAAATTCTGAAATCATACCCATAGAGGTTAAATATTCCAAAATTGCTTCGCCAGGCAAGAGTTTTTTCAGTTTTGTGGAAAAATTCTCCCCCAAACAAGGTTATTTTTTGTCGCGCGGCCTGCCAAATGTTAAAAGAATAAAACAGACAGAAATTTTTTTCGCTCCACTCTACTATTTGTAATAATATTTTTATTTTTTCCTACAAAAAAACACCTCTGACTTTCCAAGGGTATTATGTATCGCAGGAGTAGATAATTATCTACTCCTGCGATTTATTGACGACTTGTTGCGATGTCTATCTTACGATAGTCATCTTTTTTGCCTCTATAAAATTGCCCGCCTTAATAGTGTAGAAATATACACCGCTGGCTACGGCTTCGCCTGCTTCATTTTTACCGTCCCAGTATGCGGCCCTATCACGACCGATGTATATACCAGCGGGTTTATACCCGAATGAAATCTCTCGCACTAATTCACCTGATGCTGTATATATATGAATCTTGATTTCGCTCGCTTCTTTCAACTGGTATGGTATCCATGTTTCAGGGTTGAAGGGATTCGGGAAGTTTTGCAGTAACGCGCTCTTTTCGGGAGTTGTCGCCCATGATGTAAATTTGCCGTCAACTTTTTTTATATCAACCGCCCGGGCATCGGAACGATAAAGAACGGCGGACTTAATCTCCAATGGCGAGATGTTGTCAGCAATCACGGTAAACTTTAATTCCGCTATTGCGGGGGTATGGCAAGTTATGTCCGCGCTTGCGAACGAAATACGAACAAGCCCCGGTTTAGATGTGTTGCTTGCCATCAGCACATCGGATTTTGACGACACGCCAGCAATTTGAAGGACTGAACTGTCGTAAGTGATGCAGACATCACCGCCCGCGAGTATGCTGGCGTTATCAACCTTCAATGGCACAGTTATACTTTCACCAATTTTTCCATACACTGTATCCAGCATAATTTTGACTGTTTCGCTTTTGACAAGCTCTTTGTTTGGCGCGCCCAAACCAGCAACTTTGCGGAGGATGAGTATCGCATCATTTGCTCTGACATTACCATCATCATTCATGTCTGCCGCGCATTGCTGTTCTGATGTCGACTCCATCAATCCTGCTGATATTCGCAATGCACAAGTATGGCATCATTGGACTTTATACTGGACTGGAAAATTCAGACACGAAATTCCAATTTAATAGATATGATTGTATGATAAAAACATATGCAAAAAACATCATACACAGACAAACAAAAAGCCCAGGTTGCCTTGGACGCTTTGAAGGGCGGAAAACCATTAACCAAATTTCAACCCAATACCAAATACACCCAACGCAAATCCACAAATGGAAAACAATTGCGGCCGACGGCCTGCCCGGCTTATTCAGCCAAAACAACAAAAAAGACAAAACCCTAACCGAGAAAGAAAAACTAATCGAGGAACTTTACAAAATTATTGGTCAAAGAGAAACAGAACTCAGTTGGCTTAAAAAAAAATTTAATATCTTTAACTTATGAAAAAAGAAAACAATTTATTGAAAAAAACAACGAACAAATTTGTCTGAAAAGGCAAGCAGAATTATTGGACATTTCCCGAAGCGGTCTTTACTGCCAACCAAGAGTGAACCAGCAGGATACAGCCCTAATGAACTTAGTTGACGAGATATACACCGAGCTTCCTTTTTATGACTCAAGGCGAATTAGAAAACAATTAAAAATTTATCATCAAATATATATCTGCCGAGAAAAAGCCCAACGACTGATGCGCTTGAAGGCCTAGAAGCCATATACCCAAAGAAGAAAACGAGTTTTAGCCACAAGGAAAACAAGGTTTATCCCTACTTGCTTCGTGGGTTAAGAATTGATCATCCCAATCAAGTTTGGTCAACTGATATTACCTATGTGAGATTAGAACATGGCTGGGCATACTTAATAGCCATTATGGATTGGTACAGCCGATATGTCATTGATTGGCAGTTATCCGATAATTTAGAAATTGATTTTTGTCTCGAAACCCTAAACCGAGCCCTAAACAAAAACAGACCTGAAATATTTAATTCAGATCAAGACGCCAGATTTACCAGCCCTCAATTCACTAATCTTTTAGAAGAAAAGGAAATTAGAATTAGCATGGATTCTCGGGGTAGATATTTAGATAATATTTTTAATGAAAGATTATGGCGAACAGTTAAATACGAGAATATTTACTTAAAACATTACCAGAATATTTCAGAAGCCAGAGAGGGCTTAACAAAATACTTTGACTTTTTCAACACCAAGAGATTTCACAGTTCGTTAAATGACCTTACGCCAGCTCAAATATATTTTGAGAGCCAAAGTAGGGTCGCTCAACCAATTTTAATTCCTCAGCAATTATATCTATTAAATCAAATTTCCGTGTCTTGACAAAGCAGTCCACCTTAATAAAGTCCTCTGTTGGGATATTGTATTTGCTAGATAGTTCAATCAAGTGCTTTATATTTTTCAACATACTTTGATTTAAAAATTTAACACAACATAATTGACACTCTGTACTAAGAATAACAAATAAATACCTTTTTGCGCTTTTGAAATCCTTAAACTTCACCAAAAAGTTGAATAAAGATTTTCTCTCTCTTTCCACTTAAGAGAATCTCAATGCCCTTCCGTTTCAATTGATCCCATTTTTTCGGATGCTTTTGCGATTCTTCGAATGCTTTCAGAATCGCTTCCGAATTATCATCGCCTGCAATCCGGTTTATGGAAATTTTTCCACAAACACACTCGTGGATTAACATAAGCTCGCCCTGTCGGAGCTTGCCGTATTTATCTTCTCCCTCATGCTTAAATGTTAACCCGATTGGCTTCATTCCTGCCTGGCATTCAGATTTCCTGTCTCCGGGTTTTTCTAAATCAACATGTTTTGACCATAAACAGAAAGGACAATGGTTACGGTGAGCCGTACCCATAAACTCTAAAAAAGAAACTCATTGGCCACAACCGCAACATCTAAAACCTCCCTTTCTCTCTTCTTTTTTTTCTCTCTTCTCTTTTCTTTTTTCTTCGTCTTTATACATTTTTTTTATTTCCTTATTGTATTGTTAAAATTAGAAAAGCATTTTTTACTATTTTCTGTATCCTTTATACCATTAGATATAATTTTGTTAAATTTTTTGGATTCTAATTTTTTTATCCTACCCATACTTCTATTAATTTGTGAATCAATTGTAAATAACCCTGCGGCAGAGACCGCGGGGTGAATCAATTATTTAACTAACCACCGCATGCTTAATTGGTCACTACAAAAACTTTTTGATGGATTGGATATTTTTTTCTATGCCGGCAAGGCCGTTTTTTAGCCGATAGTCCAGCTCATAAAGCGCTGATTTGTTGCTGTCATATTTTAATTTTTTAATGGCGCTCTCACAGTCAAGCCAGAGATATTGCGTATGCTCGTGGCTGATTTTCAGGTCTTTTGATGGCGCCTCAACTCCAAAGGCCAGCTCCGGAATCATAATAATATCGCCCCATTTTAAGCCGCAGATATTGACAGCTGGTATGGTAGTCATAGACGCCAACCTGATATAGCGCGCCTTTTTGTCAATCAACGCTTCCTCGCAGGCCTCTCGCCTCACCGCCTCAATAGGCATTTCATTGCCCTCGCCACCGCCAGCAATGCCTTGCCAAATGCCCAAATCCCGCCTTTTGAATATGGCGTAATAATACTTGCCCGCTGTTTTGATAAAAGGAAAAATTAACACTTGATAAGGCGCTCTCATAAATTTGATAAGTTAATGGAAGTTAAATATTCTTTAATTCTTTCCCGATTTTCGTTTTCCTTTTCGCCTTTGAAATATATCTCAATAAAATCAACTCTGCGGCTTTGACAATAAAAAGCGTAAATAACTCGTATGCCGCTTTTTGAGCCTCGCCCCTTCAAGCTTTTACATTGAAACTTTTTAATTTTAAAAAATTGCAAATTTTCGTTGTTCCCAACATTTTCTATTTCAAAAATACTCTGATTGTCAATTTTTTGAATATGAAAAAGCTCAATGCGAAATTTCTTGGTAATTTCCATATCATCGCATAATGATGGAAACTTTTTAAGCAACCTCTTAAAATCGCGAATAAATTCAGCGGTTTCGTTATAGTTCATCGCCATATTGTCTTACGGAAAATTCCGGTGTTCGGCAAAAAACCGCCTCATAACTAATCGGCTGCAAATCTTCCGCTCCAATCCATGGCACATCTTTATGCGAGTATTCCTTTATTCTGCTTGCGTTAAAGTCTTTGAATCTTTCTATCTCCTCGTCAATCAATTCCTTTTCGCGGGCGGAAAAAACTGATAAATCGGCCTTTCGGCGCGGCAAATATTTTTTTTGATCGTATTGGAAATACTTTTTAACCACACGGATTAAATCATCATCAAGCTCCATCTGTTTAATAATTTCAGTAAAAGCCGCTGGGGTAGGACCGTGATGATTTTTAATATAAGTGGCGCCTATAAGCTGCTCCTCGTATTTTTCATAATAATCAAAATCAATAAAATATAAAATTTTACAAATCACCGCCTCGCCGATATTCGGCAACGCTCCAATTTTTTCCAAAATATACAAAAGCGTCTCTTTAAGTTTTACAATATTTTCTTGGGGCACAGAAATTCGCGCCTCTTGTTTTACTTCTTTTGGCTTTGCCTTTTTCTCCAATACTATTTTAGGCGCCGGTGTTTCCTTGCCTTGAGTAAAATCATCAAATAAAACGCCAAAAATATCCGCCAGCTTCTGGGCTTCGGTGATAGTTAAGTCCCTCTCGCCCTTTTCTATCTGTAAATAGGTTGGCCGGGAAATGCCAATCTTTGACGCCAAAAATTCTTGCGTCAAACTGTGCTTTTTGCGCAGTTGTTTAATAAATTTCGCCAGCATAATTTTACTATTTTATTTATTGCTTTCAGTTTAACCGATGTAAAACTATTTGTCAATAACAATGTAAAGAAGTTATACGCAACCCTTTTCGCGCAGCTTTCATCGGAAATCTTTTTCACTAAAAACTCTTTCAACTAAATCCAAGCCCTTGATAACATAAGTGTCGTATTCAAGCCCGGGGTTCAGCTTTAATAAATTTTTGGCGTTTTTATCGCCGTCTTTGCGCAAGCCCCGCGCAAACAAATAGCCGCTTTTTTTCAGATACTTAAAAAACCGCAAAACATCGCTTTGCGGCTCGGCCTTTTGGTTATCAGTTGAGGACTGTTATATTCATTTTCCCAAGCTTGAGTTTGCGCCATAAAAATTTTCGTTTACTCGCCGAAGAGGTCGGCAATTTCTAAACGATAGTGTTGTTCAATAACATGGCGGCGCAATTTAAGGGTGGGGGTGAGCTCGCCTTGTTCTTGAGAGAAATCGCGGGGCAACAACTTAAAGGCGCGGATTTTCTCGTATTCGGAAAGGTTGGGGTTAACCTTTTCATCTAAGCGCTGTTGGAAAAGGTCAATTAGCATTTTGCTATTCACTAATTGCTCGGGCGACTGCAATGGCCAGTTATTTTCTTTGAAAAACTGTTCAACTTTTTGCCAATCAGGCGCAATCAAAGCGCCTATAAACTTACGGTTATTGCCCAACACTATTGAGCTGGCAATAAAGCGGTCTTTGCTCAATTCGCTTTCTACGGCTTCAGGCCAAACATTTTTACCACCCGAGGTAACAAGCATTTCTTTGCGTCGACCAATAATGGTTAAAAAGCCATCTTTATCCAGAAAGCCCAAGTCGCCGGTTTTGAGCCAGCCGTTTTCATTAAAAGCCAGCTGGGTTTCTTCTTGATTTTTGTAATAACCCTTAAAAACATTAGGTCCTTTTACTAAAATTTCTTTATCAGAGCTAATTTTCACTTCAACCCGCGGAACAATTTTACCAACCGCTCCAATCTTAAAATCTTTTTCGCGATTAACCGCCACCACCGGCGATGTCTCGGTTAGGCCATAACCTTCAAGCACGGTTAAGCCTATTTTTAAGAAGAAGCGGGCGATTTTTTCGTTAAGTGCCGCGCCACCCGAAACTATCAACCGCAATCGGCCGCCTAATTGCTTTCTGATTTTTTTGAAAACAAGCTGGTCGGCTAAATAATGCCCAATACCTTTTTTGCCTTGCCTTAATGCCCAAAGAAAAATTTTCTTTTTTAGTTCGGAAGTTTTAGCTTTTTCCCAAATTGTTTCATACATTTTTTCAAAAATACGCGGCACTGAAATTAAAAATGTGGGCTTAATTTCTTTAAGATTGGCCGACAATTGTTTGATGCTTTCAGCGTAAGCAATGGTGGCTCCGCTCAAAAGCGGCGCATAGTAACCCGCCAAGCGTTCCAAAACATGCGATAACGGCAAGAAAGATAAAAAAATGTCGCTGGGTTTAACCGCGACAATTTCGGTTACTGCCTGGCTATTGCTTAAAAAATTATTATGGGTAAGCATCACGCCCTTGGGCTCACCAGTGGTGCCGGAGGTATAAACAATACTGCAAACATCATCGGGTCGCAAAAGCGCGTTGTTATGAAAATTGCTGTCGTTATGGGCGAGTAGCCATTCCCAATAAAAAATGCGATCTTGCCAAGCCTCCACCTCAACAGCCGCTCTTTCCAAAAGCACTATTTTTTCAAGATACGGTAAATTATTTTGGCTAAGTAAAATTTTGTTTAACAGATTATTGTTGGCCACAATAACAATCTTGGCTTGCGAGTGCTCAATAATTTTACTGATGGCCTGCGGGCTGAATGTAGTATGTAGAGGAATTACAATGCCCCCCAAAAGCATAGTGGCTAAATCCGCTATGGCCCATTCCGGCCGATTTTCGCTTAAAATAGCTACTCGGTCGCCTTTTTGCGCGCCGAATTTACTCATGCCAACAGCCAAAGTTTTTACTTTTTCGGCCATTTGGCTGTAAGTGATAGGAAAATAAACATTATCTCTTTTGTATAAGAGGGCAGTTTTGCGAGCAAACTTTTTAGCTGATTCTAAAAATGCTTCGGGAATGGTTTTGGCTATCATATAAAAATTAAGTTATTGTTTTTATAAATTGATAAACCTTAGCAAAAAACTCGTCTCTAACTTTATCATTAATAGTTGTGTGGCGATAACTATTAAGCCAGTAAAGCTCTTTAATGTCAGAGCCAATGTGGTCATAGATATATCTGGCGCCTTTGGGTAGAACAAGCGGGTCGGCCTTAGCATGATTGATTAAAATTGGAAGCTTAATTTTAGATAAATTAGGTATGGTTTCATTTTTTATAAAATCCAAAAAATGCTTCAAACTCTTAATGGGAATATCCGAGTAAAGCACTTCATTAACTTCTTTAATTTCGTCATTTTGGCAAGCCCAAGGGGGCTTATGATAATATGTTTTGAAACGGCCATAGAGGTAATAGCGCAATATAATAAACCATTGAAAACGCAAGAATATAGGCGCGCCAAAAGAAATAACTCCAACCAAATCGTTGATAGTTTTTTGAGCCAGCCAAAAAGCTAAATTGCCCCCAAAAGAACTACCCACCACCACTACTTTTTCTACTTTTTGCTTGAGCAATAAATAAGCGTTTATGACCGAATTTGTCCAATCCTCGGGTGTAGTGTTCATCAAATCCTTGGGCGAAGTGCCGTGCCCAGCGAGCAAGGGCACATAAATCGTAAAACCCTTATCTGACAAAAAATCAGCCAGCTCCTTGAGCTGACAGGGCGTGCTGGTAAAGCCGTGTAACATTAAAATGCCTACTGTTGATTTTTTATCAATAAAAATTGGCTCCGCTCCCTTCATATACGCTTAATATAAACCTAGTTAAGCAAATTTGTCAACGAGCTTGCTTAAATAACCTCAACGAATTAACCAAGGGCGCGAAATCGGTTAAAAAATTATAAGCAGCCGCGCCGCTTGGCCCTAAAACGCCCAAGGCCACCAAGAGCAAGCCCGCCAAATTAATCGCCCCCCACAAAATAAAGTTTTGCCGCACCACTCGCAAAGAGCGCCGGCCCAGTTTAATGATGTCAACCAAGTTATGCAGATTGTCTTTCATCAAGGCGATGTCGGCCGTTTCCAAGGCCACATCCGAGCCCACCGCCCCCATAGCCACGCCAATATCAGCGATAGCCAAAGCGGCCGCGTCGTTAACCCCGTCGCCCACCATAGCTGTTTTGTCTTTTTTATTAAGCAGGCCTTGCAAAAACTCAACCTTGTCTTGGGGCAAAAGCCCGGCCCGAAAATCTTGAATGCCAGTTTCTTTAGCCACCTGGGCCGCCACTGTTTCATTGTCGCCGGTGAGCATAAAAATCTTTTTCACGCCCAACTTTTTGAGCTCTTCAACAATATGAAAGGCCTCTTTTTTAACCACATCAGCCATAGCGATAAAGCCAATGGCCTTTTGACTTATGCCAACCACAATCAAGCTGCGGCCTAATAATTTTTCTTGCTCAAAAGCTGTTTGTTCTTCGGGCGAAAATTTAATGCCATTGTCTTGCAAAAATTTCAAGTTGCCCGCCCAAACTGTTTGGCCTTGCAAAACGCCTCTCACACCCAGCCCGGACTCTTCATGGACATCGTCTAAATTTAACGGCTTAACATTTTTTTCTTGCGCGAAACGGCAAGCCGCTTGAGCCATGGGATGATTGGATTCGTCCATCAGTCCAGTTAAAATAGCTAAAAATTCATTTTCTGTTTGGCTGTTAAAAACAAGGACTTTTTGCGCCTTGTGTTTGCCCTTAGTTAAGGTGCCGGTTTTGTCAAAGACAATTGTTTTAATTTTGGCAAAGCCCTCCAAGTAATTGGCCCCTTTAATAATAATGCCTCGTTTGGCCGCGGTGGCCATAGAAGCCATAAAGGCCAAGGGAATAGCCACAGCTAAATCATCAGCGCAGGTAACTAATAAAATAGAAAGCACCAACAGCAAATTATGGCTAAACGCGTAAATCAAAATGGCGGCCGCAAAAGTTAGCAGTATGTAATATTTAGTGAACTTATCGGCTAATGATGAAATGGGCGCTTTGGCCGAATGCGACTGCTCTACTAATTTAACAATCTTAGCAAAGGTGGTATCCGCGCCAATTTTAGCGGCTTTAACAATAATAGAGCCAGCCGCGTTCAAAGTTGAGCTAAAAACCAAATCGCCCACCGCTTTGGGCACTGGCTCTGATTCGCCAGTGAGCGAGGATTGGTCAAGAGAGGCTTGGCCCGAAACCACTTCGCCGTCAACCGCTACCCGCTCGCCCGCGTCAACTACCACCAAATCGCCCAACTTAATGTCTTTAATTGACTTTTGAATAATGCCGCTGTCTGTTTTGATGTGCGCTGTTTCCGGCCGCAACTTAAATAAACTTTGTATGGCCAATTTAGCTCGGCCTTCGGTAAAACGAAAAAGCAAACGGGCCGATGCCAGCATCAAACAAATAAAAACAGCTGAATGCCACTGACGGCTAAAAAACGCCAGAGCCAAGGCCAAGCCAGCCAAAAGATCAATGGTAAGGCGGCGGCGCCACAACGCCTTAGTTGCGCTAAAAGCCACTGGTAAAAATCCGGCTATGGCCACCACCATTAAAATAATAGTGTTGAGGCGGCCAGCGTAATCAAAACCAAAAAAATCCGCAATAAGAACAATCACGGAAATGATAATCAAAATTAAGTCAAACCAGAAAAAAAACGGATGCCCGATAAAATGAAAAGTGGAAATTTTGTGATGATTTTTTATCATTGTTCTATTTTACTTTGTCCAACCGCGATTCACAAGGGAGAAACAACAAAAAATAATTGAAAAAACCGTCCGGCGGACGACGCATAGAGCGGTTTTTGTCAATCCTTGAAACGGGCATTATTTTGGACACGAAGTCCTTCTATCCTTGACAATAGTATAGGTCAGAATAGAAGCGGCAAGGGCTAAAATAGCCCCAAATAAGATAAAAAATTTCAAACATATTTTTTTACTCTGTTAATGAGATGGTTGCAAAACTATTCCTGCTACAATTTTATCTTTTCGGCTGCGTCATCGTCAGACTTCGCAAAATGCTTTTCGCCGTAGCTGGGCT
>PFAV01000072.1:11492-14362 GCA_002773545.1 bacterium (Candidatus Gribaldobacteria) CG10_big_fil_rev_8_21_14_0_10_41_12
TCATCTTCCTCGCCTCGCTCGAAAATCTAAAATTTCGCTACGAAATAGTTTTGCAACCATCTCAATCTGTTAATTTGACACTTGCTGTCCAAAACCAAACAGCAATAAATAAACCCATAAAAACCATCAAGACATTGGATGCTCCTTTTGGTTCAAGCCAAAAGGGCAAAGCCACAGAGCCAAAAAATACATGCCCAACATTGGCAAATATCTCGGCAATTGCCTTGATTTTGTTTTTTTGACAGCATATTTTTAACTAATCTATCTTAATTTTAAAATTATTCCAAGTCAAGTTTTCTTTTTTAATTCATTAAAAATTAAGCCACGAAAAAAGCTATAAACTGCTCTCTGGTTGTGCCGCCAGCTAAGATGGTAATAAACATTTTAGGCCGATTTTTCGTGAAATCAAGCCATAAGCTTGCAACCCTCTCTCTGTGGATAACACTGTCAATTCTGTATTGTATTGTGATATACTAAATAATGTTAACTAAAAAAATAATTAAAATATGGACAAAAAAATAATTATCGCAATAGTCGCAGTCGTTTTGTTAATTGGTTTGGGGGTCGGAGGTTATCTATATTGGCATAACCAAAAAAAGTCGGAAAAAACGCCCGAAACCAACGCCATAGAAAAGGCCGGGGAAACAGCCAATCAAATAACCGAAGAAGCAACCAAAGGCGTTTTGCCCTCTATCCAAACAAATCCCCTGGAAAACAAGCCGGATGTTAATCCAGCCAGCCAGGCCAATCCTATTAAAGATATTAAAACCAATCCATTTGACTAACCCAAGGTTAGTTTTTTAATCATTCAAAAAATATGGGTGATGTGAAATTATTATCAAATAAAACTTGCAAGGAATTGGCGGGGGTCAGACCTCCCCAGACTGGGATCCAAGTTTTCAGGAGGTCTAACCCCCGCCAATTCCTCTACGCGTATAGCAATAATTTCACATCACCCATAAAAAATATGCCAACAAAAAAACTTTTTACTTTCACTGCCATTAGTTTTTTAATCATTGTCTCGGCTGTTTTAGTTGCTAAAGCTGTCGCTCAAGAAACAACCAACGCCGCGAGCATTCAATATCCTGTCACGGAGTTGGGCAATTGCCCAGATAAAGCCGCTTGCAAACTATATTGCGATAGCCCGGAAAATATAGAGGCCTGCTTAAGTTTCGCCGAAAAAAAGAATCTGATGACCAAAGGAGAAATAGCCACCGCCAAAAAATTTACAGCCGCCAATGTTAAAAAACCGGGCAATTGCGCCAGCAAAAATTCCTGTGAAGAATATTGCAATGATATCAATCGCATTGACGAGTGTGTGGCTTTCGCCCAAGAGAATAATTTACTGCCACCAGAGAAACTTGCCGAAGCTAAAAAAGTTCAAACAGCCATTGCCCAGGGCATTAAGCCGCCGGCCTGCGGCAATAAAAAAGATTGCGACACCTATTGCGACAGCCCCGAACATATGGAGGAGTGTATGTTGTTTGCCATGGAGGCCGGAATTATGAGCGAGCAAGAAAAAACCGACTCGCAGAAAATGTTAGCGGCCGTTAAAAGAGGCATCAAGCCGCCTCCTTGCCACGGCCAAGCCGAGTGCGATGAATATTGCGGCCAGCCCAATAACATGGAAACCTGTATGTCGTTTGCTATGGAAGCCGGCTTGATGAGCGAGCAAGAAAAAGCCAGCTCGCAGAAAATAATAGCCGCTGTTAAAAAAGGAGCTATCCCGCCCAAATGCAAAGGCAAAGAATGCGATGTTTACTGCGGACAAGAAGAACATTTTGAAGAGTGCTTGAGCTTTTCCGAGGCCGCGGGCTTGATGAATCCCGAGGAGGCCGCCATGGCTCGCAAAACCGGCGGCAAAGGCCCGGGTGGTTGTAAGGGCAAAGACGAGTGCGACGCCTTTTGCAATAACCCCGACAATCAAGAAACCTGTTTTAATTTTGCCAAAGACAATGGCATGATACCAGAACAGGACTTGAAAAGAATGGAACAAGGCAAGCAACAATTTAAGCAATCATTGAATCAAGCGCCGCAAGCCGTGCTTGATTGCTTAAATTCTCAAATGGGAAGCGAGATGTTGGAAAAATTAAAAAGCGGACAATTTATGCCTCCCAAAGATATCGGCGATAAAATGCAAATATGTTTTGAACAAGGCAAGGGCGAGGCCCAACCAGGCGGGCCTGGCGAGGGCGGTATGAGGCCGCCTGCCGGACAAACAGGCCCGGGTGGTTGCAAAACCCTTGAAGAATGCTCAAGCTATTGCGAGTCAAACCAGCAGGAGTGCCAAAATTTTCAAAAACCTAACGGGCCGCAAGACCAAAATGGACAGCCAGGCCAAAATATACCACAAGGCCCTAACGGAGCGCCGGGATCTAACGGACAATCCATACAAGCTGGGCCGGGTGGATGCAAAGGCCCGGAAGAATGTAAAAATTATTGTGAATCAAATCCAGAGGAATGTAAAAATTTCCAAGGCCAGCAAATACAACCGCAAATAGAAAAACAAATACAGCAGCAAATACAAAATCAAATGGCGCCATCGCAACCCTGCCAAGGCGAGGGCTGTAACTATGGACCACCTCCAGCGGGCCAAGCCACTGACCAACAACCACAACAGCAACAATATCAACAATACCCACCCACAGGAACAACTCCTTACCCTGGCCCGACTCCTCAACCAACGCCCTATAGCGGCGGACAATCTCCAACAACCCAACAGGCGCCCTCTCTCAACCAACCACAGCCTCAACAATACCCGCAACCACAACCCTACCAGCAACCACCCCAACAACTGCAACAGCCAACGCCTGACTCAATCCCCAACGCCCCGCCGCCCAGCAGTTTCCTCTCTCCAGAAACATTTCTCG